>DATERV010000181.1:0-2932 GCA_035271185.1 Lachnospiraceae bacterium
GTATATATATTTCACAATATAATTACTTCCGTCGCCAATATATTCTCGTAATTCTGTTTCTCCACTATTAGCCGCAAATGTGGGGTCCATAAGCTCCCAATTCTTACCGTCAAATTTAACAATACCGTTCACCCAGCCAATATCTGTAATGTAGGTACTAATCCAGGCATGATAAGCATCTCCCACGTATCCGACTTCCAAACGGGTGGGAATGCGCTGACTACGTAACATACTGGTCATGACAGCAGCATAATCCAGACAGATGCCGGTACCAGATTCTAAGATTTCATCCACATCTGTAGTATATCCACTGGGTACAGTCTCCGCTTTATCATAGTCATAGGCAATATGACTGATAATATAGTTGTATACATTGGTAACTACATCTAAATCAGTGCTGGCGGTCTCAGCCAGTTCTTCGGCCTTTTTCACCGTTTCATTATCTGATGAAAAACGGCAGTACTGGTTGGGATAAAGGTAGGGACCGAACTCATTGCCCAGAGTAACATCAATGGATTCTGTAAGGCATGTGAGATAGCTGGTATCAGAAATATTCTCCAAAATCAAAATATCATATTTTGTACTGCCCGCTGATAGTGGAAAAGCTTCAAAATCATCAGAGACCAGATTGTACGTATAGGTGATGGCTCCTTCTCCCTTGATTTGCATTTTAACCTTTGGGGAAGAACCTATGTAACGAGCCATAATATAGCCATCAGAGGCATGGGAAAAGTCTATGGAGGCAATATCATTGTGGGTTTCAGCTGTACCATCAGCAGTGGGAACCAGACAGCTGGGAGTATTGTCCCTGGAGCCTTTTTTGACATCAGAAGAAGGAGAGGGTTCATCTCCTAAGATATAGGACATAGAATCACTGGGAGCTGTTCCTGCTTGAGTGGTGATCACTTGATTGCTTCCTGAACTTATCATTTCATTGCCACAACCACAGCAGTCAGCTAAAAACACCATACTGCATAATGTGAGTGAAAGAATATGGGATCCCTTTCTCATAACAGAAATTCTCCTTTCGTTTGTGTATCTAATTTTCATCCATAGGGGTTACCAGTAAATGGAATGACTGCTCATATGAAGAAGGAATATAAATGTTGACTTCCTTGTCAGGATGATAAGGAAAGCAGATTGTGGAGCATTTCTCATCATAGGATACGGGAAATTCCTTTATTCCATCTGCTGTTATCTGGTATGCCTGATCATATAAAATACTGTCACCAATTAGATTAAGGTATAAAATGCCATCTGCTTCATAATCAGAATCCACGGTAATCTTTGAAAGATCCCTGTTACGGTTAAAAGCTGCATTAACAGGAGTCACGGCTAAAGGGGATGAAAATGAAATCAGTAATAAGAAGGCAGTTAGGATAATTAATCTATCGTAAATCCGGGTATTTAACTTTTGACGTAAAACCAGTTTATCAAATGGAACAGTATTGGGAGCCTTTTCACATGCTGCAAACACATTCTGCAGAGTCTCATTAGCCTGATCCATGTTCATATAGTAAAATTTTTTCTTGTTTTTTCTAAGCATGTAACGCCACCCCCCTATTCTTTCATAATTTGCTTTAAATGCTCTTGACCGTAAGCAATATAACGTTTCACACTGCTTCGACTGATGTCCATAGCATCCGCAATTTCTTCCAGTTTCATGGTGTTATAATATCGCATGGTCAGAACCTGTTTTTCATGGAAAGGGAGACTTTCCAAAGCGTCACTTAACCGCTTACACTCATCCTTCTTTTGATAGTGAGATTCAGGGTTGGCATCCGGATGCTCATCCTGAATGATCTCCAAAATTTCCGGATCCAAAATAGGATTTCCCTGACCAAGTTTCTGGCTCATATCGTAACATACATGAAATGAAATACGGTTAATCCAAGCCAAAAAAAGGGTTGCGTCATTTAGCTTATTCAAATTTTTTAAAGCCGATATGTATACTTCCTGCATAGCATCCTGAGCAATAAAATCATCCCGCAGATAATGTCTGGCGTAATTATAAACCCTATTATAAGTCAAAGCATATAATTCAGCAAAGGCATCACTGTCATTCTGCTTGGCTCGTATGACAAGACCGGCCAAATATTGGACATTGAGTTCTTTCATATTTCACTTACTTTCTGTCTGTCGGATATAATTTGTTATAGGTTACTGTCAGAAGCTGGGTGAATGCTTTTACCATCTCTTCCTCATTTAAGGTATAGGAAGAGGAAAGCAAGAGAGGTGCCTTACTATGCTCATTGTTATAGATATTGATACTGTTCTGCAGGGTTGTAAAGAAATGTTTCATTACTTGCTCATTACAATCGTTGATTACAGCTACAAATTCATTGCCACCGTTACGCCCTACAAAACCAAAGCTATCTCCGATTTCTTCAAAAATATTACAGAAATCCAGGATTAAAGTATCGCCTGTGGAATGACCCTGTGTTTCATTGACTTCTTTCAGATTACTTATGGTAAACATGGCGCATCCGACACCCAGTAAGGAATCGGGGGTAGCGTAGGTCTGAAAAACTGCATCTAAGCTGTGTCTGTTGGGAATGCCGGTAAGGTTATCCAGATAAGCAACCTTATTTAATGCATGGCTTTCGGCTGCAAACGCACGAAGCTTAGTGAAATCAAAAAGCAGGCATAATAAATTAAAAATCATCAGAATCCAAGTAATAGCGCATAAGGTAAACAATGATTTATTGGAATAAATCTGTCGTGCCAAATTTGGATTGTAGGTAAGTACTAGAAAAAAGAAAAGCTCTATGCCAAGTAAAATACAAAGCTGAATAATTTTAGCGGTTCGAAATATTTTAACAAATTTTTGTTCCTGCATTGCTTAGTCCCTCTTTCACACAGTATTTTTATTTTGAACTCCCCGTGGTTTCATAAAAAAAAGTGCTTTTCTAACATGGTATATAGTAATAAG
>DATERV010000182.1:0-39478 GCA_035271185.1 Lachnospiraceae bacterium
ACGAAGTTCAGCATAAAGGAGGAATTTATGTTTGCTGTATTTTATGAGGAAAAACTAATTACTATATTAATGATGTTATCTTTATTATTAAGTGTATTCACCAGAATTATGATAGGGATTCTATACCAGAATATGATAAAACAGACAGAGAATATGTCCACCACCAATCATAAAGCTTTGAAACAATGTAAAATTAAGTTTTCAAATTGCTATCAGTTAAATAATGGTGTTTCAAATATTTCTATTTTTGTGGACAAGTTCTTAAATAAGTTGAAAGTAGGTCACTTTAGTTACCAGACCATTTATCATCTTTCCGGACAACTAATGCTTTTGTCGGTTTTTTTTGCCGGTGTAGGGGTCTGTAAGTGTATTATTGGCGGGTACAGTTTAGGTGCCATTTTACCCTTCTACATTTTTAGCTTTCTGGGGTTATATTTTTACTTCGCAATTTCCGCCATTACAGATATCAGAGGGAGAAGAAGAGTTCTGAAAACCAACCTGGTGGATTATTTGGAAAACCACATGGTAAAAAGATTGGAGCAGGCGGAAGAAGAAATACAGGAAACAAAAGTGCAGGAATCAAGTACAGCTCCCAGACGCCGTCAGAAGAGTAAAGAAAATTTCGTAATTGAATTAATGCCTGTCCGTGCGGCTTCCAAACTCTCTGATGAAAAAGAAGGAAAGGAAGAGTCTGAAACAGAAGTGAAGCTAAGTCACATCAGTCTATCTGAGGAAAGAGAGTTAGAGGAGTTATTACGGGAATTCCTAACCTCATAGTTGCAACCTTTATAGCTAGTTTGGATTACACGACAGGCGCGCTTTCGCTTATACAAAACGTAGCAGTACTAAGATTCTTATGTGCAGAATACACATAAGAATCAAGTACTGACGTTTTGTAAAAGCCTTTACGTGTAAATTCAAACTACGAATACAACTTGCTATTTGATGCGGAAAAGGTTTTTCTTGAATTTGCTGTATGACTCTGCTAAACTGTATGAGATATGGCATTGAGTAAAGAAAGGAAGCAGAAGAAATGAGTACACAAGTTATATTTGATTATTCCAAGACAAGTCCTTTTATCTCTGCATCAGAAGTAGAAAAAATGAAGAAGCAGACCCTGGACGCAAAGGAAACACTTCTGTCCAAAAGCGGACCGGGCAATGAATTTTTAGGGTGGATTGATTTACCCGTAGATTATGACAAGGATGAGTTTACCAGAATTAAAGCCGCAGCAAAGAGAATTCAGCAAGATTCTGAAGTCCTTTTAGTGATTGGTATTGGTGGTTCCTATTTAGGAGCACGTGCCGCCATAGAATTTTTAGGACACAGTTTTTATAATATGGTAGATAAGAAGATCCGTAAAGCTCCTGAAATTTATTATGTAGGTAATTCTATCAGCTCTACTTACATTAAGCATCTGATGGATGTAGTAGGAGACAGGGATTTTTCCGTTAATATGATATCTAAATCAGGTACCACTACAGAACCAGCTATTGCTTTTCGTGTGTTTAAAGAAATACTGGAGAAGAAATACGGCAAGGAAGGTGCTGCCAAGAGAATTTATGCCACTACAGATAAGGCAAAGGGAGCATTAAAGCATGTAGCAGATGAAGAGGGCTATGAGACCTTTGTAGTACCTGATGATGTGGGAGGACGTTTCTCCGTACTGACAGCTGTAGGACTGTTACCAATTGCTGCAAGCGGCGCAGACATCGACAAATTGATGGAAGGTGCTGCCAGCGCCAGAAAACGTGCTCTGGAGAATGATTTTGAAAAGAATGAGTCCTTACAATATGCAGCAGTCAGAAACATTTTATTAAGAAAAGGGAAAAAGGTAGAAATTCTTGCTAATTATGAGCCTAGCTTACATTATGTTTCAGAATGGTGGAAGCAGTTGTTTGGTGAAAGTGAAGGCAAGGATCAGAAGGGTATTTTTCCTGCAAGCGTAGATTTGACAACAGATCTCCATTCCATGGGACAATTTATTCAGGATGGTTCCAGAATCATGTACGAAACTGTTATAGAAGTTGAAAAATCAAATGAGGAACTGGTCATCAATGAAGAGGCTGTAGACTTGGATGGTCTGAACTATTTAGCAGGAAAGACCGTTGACTTTGTAAATAAGAGTGCTATGAACGGAACGATCTTGGCTCATACCGATGGACAGGTTCCGAACCTTTTAGTCAAGATTCCTGAGGTAAGTGCATTTTATTTAGGTGAGCTTTTTTACTTCTTTGAGTTTGCGTGTGGTGTCAGCGGCTACTTAAACGGAGTCAATCCCTTTGACCAGCCTGGTGTAGAAAGTTATAAAAAGAATATGTTCGCCCTGCTTGGCAAGCCGGGATATGAGGCTCAGAGAGAAGAGTTGATGAAGAGACTTTAATCAGTAGTGACAGATACGCAGGCGCTAGTTTGTCTGCGTATTTTTTATGCGTGCTAAAGCACGCAGATGGGAGTATATATGAAGATTGTCATTTTGGAAAGAAACAGTGTAGGAACTGATGTATCTGTATCCTGCCTTGAGAACTTAGGCGAGGTGGTCATATACCCCAATACAGTAACTGAAGCAGAAGTTAGGGAACGGACGAAAGATGCGGATATTATCATTGCAAATAAGTCTCCCATGAGAGAGGAAACCTTAAAAGATTCTGTTAATGTAAAGCTGATTTGTCAGCTCGCTACAGGATATGATAATTGTGATCTGGCATATTTAAGAGAAAGAGGCATTGGTGTGTCCAATGTGGTGGATTACTCCACCAGTATGGTGGCACAGCACACTTTTACTTTGGCACTGGCTCTTACCCAAAAGCTGGCGCATTATGATGAGTATGTAAAATCAGGCGCCTACAGTGCCCAGGACCGTTTTTCCAATTTTGATATTCCCTTTCATGAACTGGCGGGTAAAACCTGGGGGATTGTGGGTATGGGCAACATTGGAAGACAGGTGGCGAATATTGCAGAAGCATTTGGATGCCATGTGATCTTTTATTCCATTACCGGAAATAGTAAGGTCAAAACTTACAAGCAGGTGGATAAGGATACCCTTTTATCCGAAAGTGATGTTTTGTCTCTTCACTGCCCCTTAAGTGATTTGTCACGAAATTTCATCAATAAAGAAACCCTGCAAAAAATGAAGAAAACGGCAGTTCTAGTGAATGTAGCCAGAGGACCGGTAGTCAATAATACTGATTTATATGAAGCATTGGTAGAAGGTACCATTATGGCAGCAGGTCTGGATGTGGTAGAGAAGGAGCCTCTGCAACGCAGTAATCCATTAAGCAGATTAAAAGATAGTAATCAAATTATCATTACACCTCATTTAGCATGGGGAAGCGTGGAAGCCCGAATTAGATGTGTGGAGGAAACCTGTAAAAATGTGCAGGCCTTCCTAGATGGTATAGAAAGAAATATAGTGATACGAGCAGGTAGTTTGTAAAGGTTAACCTTAAATAATCCTAAGGCAAATGTATTTGACATTGTCACTTTACCATGATAACATGGTAAAGTGTTTTGACAACTACGGGTACAAGTGTTAAAGGAGGATATTATGAAAAAGAGAATTTTTGCAGTTCTTATGGTAACTATGCTGATTGTCAGTCTTTGTGGCTGCGGTAACAAAAAGGGAAAAACTTTTACAGTAGGTTTTGATGCAGAATTCCCACCATATGGTTATATGGATGATAATGGGGAATATGTGGGTTTTGATTTAGATCTTGCAGCAGAGGTATGTGAAAGAAATGGTTGGGAACTGGTTAAGAGGCCCATTGACTGGGATTCTAAGGATATGGAACTTTCCAGTGGTTCCATAGATTGTATCTGGAATGGTTTTACTATTAACGGACGTGAAAGTGCTTATTCCTGGTCTTCTCCATATGTTGATAATAGTCAGGTATTTGTAGTAACGGAAGATGCCAATATTACAGATTTTGCCGGACTGGCAGGTAAGCAAGTTGGTGTACAAAGGGATTCCTCCGCATTAAGTGCACTGAACAACGAAGAAGTACCGGAAAATATAGAGCTTCGTGACAGCTTTGGCAGCTTGACAGAGTATGGAGATTACAACACTGCATTTATGGATCTGGAGGCAGGTGCCCTGGAGGCAGTTGCCATGGATATTGGTGTGGCTAACTACCAGGTAGAATCCAGAAATGGTGGGTTTGTGATATTATCTGACTATTTGGCAACAGAAAAGTATGGTGTTGGTTTCCTTCTTGGCAATATTGAGCTTCGTGATAAGGTAGAAAAGACCCTTCAGGATATGGTTGCAGACGGAAAGTTTATGGAAATAGCAGAAAAATGGGACTTACAAGACAGTGTATGCCTCGGTAAGTAAGTTAAGAGTTTAGCAGTTACATAGATTCATTGTAAGGTAAGAGAATTAGGCAGGAGATTGGTATGAGTATAGAGATGATGCTGTTGCAATTAGGTAAAGGAATGCTTGTGTCATTCGAGATATTTGTGCTGACCCTGCTTTTTTCGTTGCCTTTTGGATTGGTTGTAGCATTTGGTAGAATGTCAAGGAATATAGTAATCCGATGGATTACCAAAATATACATATCCATTATGCGTGGAACACCTCTGATGTTGCAGCTTTTGGTGGTGTATTTTGCACCCTATTATGTGTTCAAATTGAAAATTGATTCCAATTATCGCTTTATAGCAGTAATTCTTGCTTTCTCAATTAATTATGCTGCGTATTTTGCGGAAATATATCGTTCCGGTATTGAATCCATGGGCATCGGACAATATGAAGCAGCCACAGTATTAGGTTATGGAAAAGCACAGACCTTCTTTAAGGTAATTCTTCCACAGGTAATGAAGAGAATTCTTCCATCCTTAACCAACGAAATCATTACTCTGGTAAAGGATACATCCTTGGCATTTGCCATTGCTCAGACGGAAATGTTTACCATTGCGAAACAGATTGCTGCTTCACAAACAAATGTAATGCCACTTATGGTTGCCGGACTATTCTATTTTATTTTCAACTTTATTGTAGCAGCTGTAATGGAAAGAATAGAAAAAGCTTTTTCATACTATAGGTAAGGAGGGAAAACCATGAAACTGTTGGAGATGAACCATGTAAAAAAAGAGTATGACGGTCTTGGAGTTTTACGGGATATTTCCCTGTCAGTTGAAAAAGGAGAGGTGGTTAGTATTATCGGACCATCTGGATCAGGTAAATCCACTCTTCTTCGGTGCGCTACCATGTTGGAAAAAATGGATGGTGGTGAGCTTGTTTATATGGGAGAGAAAGCGGCTTGGGAAGAAGAGGGGCACTGCGTATATGGGGACAAGGCTCAAATGAAGAAAATTCACCAGTATTTTGGGCTGGTATTTCAGAACTTTAACCTATTTCCTCATTATTCGGTATTGATGAATATTGCGGACTCCTTAATCCATGTAGACAAAATACTGAAAAAAGAGGCTGTAGAAAGAGCAGAAAAATTGCTGGATCAGCTTGGCCTTGCTGATAAAAGGGATGCTTACCCTTACCAACTTTCCGGTGGACAGCAACAAAGGGTTTCCATAGCAAGAGCTCTGGCAAAGCAACCGCAGATTCTTTTTTTTGATGAGCCAACTTCTGCACTGGATCCCGAGCTGACTGTTGAGGTATTAAGGGTCATTAAGGAATTGGCACGAGAAAATATGACTATGATTATTGTGACTCATGAAATGCAGTTTGCCAAAGAAGTTTCCGACCGTATTATTTTTATGGAAGACGGAGTCATCAAAGAACAGGGTACTCCCGAACAACTTTTTGGAACAGAAAACGAGAGAGTACGGGATTTTATTGGCGTGCTTTCAGGTAGGGTTTAAGGTAACTGCAAGGATTTTTTCGATACTATCATGAACTTGACAATTTCGGGGAAGAATAGTAAAGTGTCTTTAGTTTTAAGAATAGCATAACTGAGCAAGCATCCGCTTAAGCATGAAGAGGATAAAATGATAGAAAAATGCAAGAAATTATTAGTAAAGTATAGAGAAATTATTATTTATCTGATTGTGGGTGTATTGACTACCATCGTATCTTGGGGAGCCAACTTTATTTGCGAATGGTTGTTTTTGAACCCGGATATATCCTGGCAGAATGATATCATTAATACCATAGGCTGGATGGTAGGAGTATTGTTTGCTTATCCCTTGAATAGAAAATGGGTGTTTCGAAGTACGAACCCACACCTTATAAAAGAATTTTTTGAGTTTGCAGCATCCAGACTATCCACCTGGATTTTGGATATTGTGATTATGCGAGTGACTGTAAATGTCCTGGATATGGACTATTGGATTGCAAAGATATTCCTATCATCTGTTTTGGTCACCATACTCAATTATGTATTCAGTAAGATTTTGATCTTTGGTAAAAAGAAAGAAAAGAAAACAGAAGAAAAGCAAAAAGCTAATAATCAGTTATAGAGATTTCTGAGAAGGAAGTAAGGAAGTGTTTGAAAATAGCACTTCCTTTTTTCTTATAACTAATTGTTTTATATATGGTAATTATTTGATATAATGACATTACGTATCATAACTATATACGAACTTTCCATACATGAGAAAAAGCATGTTTGGGAAAGTAGCAAGGGAATACATAATGAATGATATCAGATTAGTAGATATAACGAAAGAGAACTGGGAGACCATCTGTTGGTTGGGACCGGGAAAAGAAGGAAGAGAGTTTGTGGCCTCCAATGGTTTTTCTATTGTGCAGTCCGTATTTGAAGAAGGATGGATGATTAAGGGAATCACCCGTGGCGACACATATATTGGATTTACTATGTATGGATATGCACAGGAATTAGAAGGTTACGAGCTGTGTCGGTTTATGATTGACTATTCGGAGCAGGGGAAAGGCTATGGTCAAAAGGCCCTCTCCATGATTATAGAGGAAATGATAAAACAATTCCATTGCAATAAAATCTATCTAAGCACCGCACCCAATAACAGCCGTGGGAAGCACATTTATGAGAAGTATGGATTTAAGCCGACAGGCAAGATCTGTGGAGATGGTGCAGATACAGAAGACATTTACTGTATGGAGCTTTGAGGAAATCAAAAGTGCGATCAATATCAATAATGGAAGGAGTGATTATGGAGCTAAGGATACAAAAGTTGACAAAAGAGATGTCTGGGGATTACCTGTCCTATTTTGATTATGTAGCTTTTACGGATCATGAAGAATGGTCTGCCTGCTACTGTTTGGAAAGCCATCTTAAAAAAGAAGAAGAGGAACGATACAAAACCAAAGAAGAACGGAGACAGAAAGCCAAAGTACTTATTGAAAATGGCACCATGCAAGGTTACCTTATATATGAAAATGAGAATATAGTAGGATGGTGCAATACTGGTGATAAAATGAATTATATACCCATCTGCGAGAATGAGGAATTTATTACAGATTACCGGGAAAAGGGTAAAATCAAAGTCCTTTACTGTATAGATATAGCACCTTCTTACAGAGGTAAAGGAATTGCTAATCAAATTATGAAGAAGGTTTGTGAAGATGCAAAAGTGGAGGGGTATCTTATTGTAGAAGGCTTTCCATTTAAAGACACCAATCTCCCCTATCAATACAGGGGTCCCATCCATTTATATGAAAAACATGGTTTTGAAAAACACAAAGAAGGACCATGGTATTACATTATGCGCAAAGAGCTTTAAGTAACAATTAACCCAATATAAAGCATACAAAAAAGGAGAAAAAGAAAATGGAACTTATTTTAACAGTTGATGTGAAAGTGGACGATGCATACGGAGTAGAAGGTAGTACACGTAATGTTTTCATGATAGACTTTCATGGAACAGCACAGGGACCTTACTTTAATGGTGAAATAATTGGTTCGGGAGTGGATACTCAGAAACAGAGTAAGGACGGAGTCACACGTTTATCAGCCAGATATATGCTGGAGGGTGTAGATCTGGATAACCAGAAGTGCCATGTTTTTATAGAAAACAATAGTAATGACAAAGGTGGTTTTACACCGGTCATTGTGACAGACAGTAAGGTGCTGGCAAAGTGGGAAACCTCAGAACTGTCAGCTGAGATTGAACCTCAGGATGGAGGAGTCATCATTAAGATATATTGTTAATTATCATGCGCCTTTGTTAAAGGATAGTGACTTAAATCTATAGAGATAGAGGAACCTGAAATGAGAGATAAGTTAAATTTAATTGCTGCAATGGTTGTAGTGGGCACCATTGGAATTTTTGTAACCTATATTCCGTTGCCATCCTCTGTGATAGCATTTGTAAGAGCAGTAACAGGAAGCCTTTTTTTGGTCATTGTAATGGTGGCTAAAAAGGAGAAAATATCCTGGAAAACTGTGAAAGAAAATGGAATATTATTATTGCTTTCCGGTACAGCATTGGGATTTAATTGGGTTTTTCTGTTTGAAGCTTACCATTATACTACAGTTTCAGTGGCCACTCTCTGTTATTATATGGCACCTGTCTTTGTGATTTTATTGTCTCCGCTCATACTGAAAGAAAAGCTTACCCGGGTTAGTGTTTTATGCACAGTAGCGGCAGTGGTAGGAGCAGTTCTCATTTCAGGAGTAGCCGGATCTGGTGGACAGGACATAAGGGGAATTGGTTTCGGTCTACTTGCAGCTTTTTTATACTGTAGCATTTTATTATTGAATAAAAAAATGAAGGGTCTGAAAGACTTGGAAAAGACCTTTTTCCAATTAGCAATATCGGCAGTGGTAATGTTTATTTATGTGCTTAGTACCCAAAAATTGAATACTCTGCAAGTTACCTCACGCACCTTAGCTCTGCTATTGATTATTGGTATCGTTCATACTGGTATTATTTACATATTATTTTTTTCCGCCATAGGCAGGCTTCCTGCACAAACATCTTCTATACTCAGTTACCTAGACCCGGTGACTGCTATTCTTATGTCAATGATCATACTGCATCAGCCTCTTACTTTGATTCAGATATGTGGTACCATTTTGATTTTAGGATCTACTTTTGCAAATGAACGGTTAGGCCTTCACAAGGACGAACCTGTATATGTTATAGTAGAAAGAGAAGGAATAAATGATAAGGAAGATCAAAACAGATAGATTGCAATTAAGACCGCTTTTCATCAAGGATATCGAATCGGTACATGAATATTCATCAGATAAAGAAAGCACCAGATACATGATCATGTTGCCCAATCGAACCAAAGAGGAAACACTGCAGTTTTTAACTATGGTCACAAAAGAGTGGGAAAAAAGTGAGCCATCTTATTATGAGTTTGGAATAGAGCTGGATAAGGAATTGATTGGTTCAATCAGAATTGGTATGAATGAAGAACGCACCATAGGAGAATTTGGTTGGATTATAAACAAAAAATACTGGAGCAGGGGCTATGCCACAGAGGCAGCCCTTGCTTTAAGAGATTATGCACAAAATAAACTGAATCTTTTAAAACTGGAGGCACATTGTGATACCAGAAATAGGGCATCAGCCAGAGTGATGCAGAAGATAGGTATGACACTGGTGTTTGATGATGGACCCAGATTTTATGGAAAGACCGGAGAGAATGCTTTAGAAAGTAAGTATGAAATGCAGATTTCAAAATCAGAAAGAGACGTTCTTCTGAAAGAAGCACTAAAACTGTACGGCCTGGAGAAGGCCAAAACTAGGTTTATCAGGCACAATGAAAATATGACTTTTCAGATTGCGGATCAATATCTACTGCGTATTCATAAACGGATAGAAGGATTTTCAGAGGCTACTACACATGAAGGACTGGATCTGATAGAAGTTCGAAGGCAGGAGTTGATTTTTTTAGAGTATTTGCGACATTGTGGAATTCAAGTGCAAACACCGGTTCCCAACAAAAATGGAGAAATGGTTACTTTATTTAGCAGTGGAGTAGCAGCTACCATGTTGACCTGGATTGAAGGACATACAGTTGAGGAAGAAGGTTGTACCCCAGAACTCGCCAGACAGATAGGAGAGATGGTTGCAAGGATGCATCAAGCGGCAAGAGCCTATGAGGCAGAAATAAGCAATAAATCCACAAAAACTCATGAGTCAGGAGTGATGTCTGCCAAACTGTTATCTTATGATGAGCATTTATGTGCACGATTAAAAAAGAAATTATTTCAGGTAGCAGACCACTGTCAATTTTCAAAAGAAGATACCGATAGTATGGCAGGTGCCTTGGATGTAATCGCATTAGAGCTACAAAAAACAAAAAAGGATGCTATATTGCTGCATTCTGATCTTTCTCTATCTAATATGCTTGTTACACTTACGGGTATGGTACCTATTGATTTTTCCCTGTTTGGATACTGCCACCCCATGATGGACTTAGGTGGTTTATACTGTTGTGTAAATGGGGTTGAGATACGGCGTGCCATAGCAGATGGTTATAGACAGGCAGGTGAGAAAATTGATTTCCATGCTTTGGATTGCTGTTTTGCGTTGGCTATATTACTTGGAGTAATCACGCATTGCGAAAGCTGGGCGGGACAAGAATGGTTTGCAGATAGAATGAAACATTGGTGTGGTGAAACATTTGGTCCTCTTGCTGAAGGTAAGGTAATATTTTCCTCTGACTTTATTATGTTAAATGTTTTATAACATTACCAATCCAGAATCGCTTGACTTATGTGAAACAAAGGACTCCCATGAACAAAAGTGCCAGCCTGTAATGCTGATGGAATTCCTGTTTATCTGACAGACAGGTCCATTTAGGCAAAAGCAGGCTGGCTTTCTATTTTTGCAAATTAGAATAGAGACTCAAATCTCTTCATAGCTTCTATTGTATTTTCCCTGGTTCCAAATGCCGTGAGACGGAAGAAATTCTTACCGTTGTTACCAAAGCCGGCACCGGGCGTTCCTACAACCTGAATCTTGTTTAGCATGTAATCAAAGAAATCCCAGGATTCCATGCCATTGGGACATTCAAACCAGATATAAGGAGAGTTAATGCCACCAAAATAGCGAATCCCTTTTTTCTCCATACAGTCAGCAATGATATGGGCATTTTCCTGATAATACTGAATATTTTCCAGACACTGAGCCATGCCCTCTTCAGTGAAAACAGCAGCGGCACCTTTTTGTACAATGTAGGAAACACCATTGAATTTGGTAGTCTGTCTACGATTCCACATGGAATTTAAAGACATTTCTGAATCATTTGTTGCAGTAAATTTCAAATCATGAGGCACAATGGTATAGCCACAACGG
Source organism: Lachnospiraceae bacterium (assembly GCA_035271185.1). Lineage (GTDB taxonomy): Bacteria > Bacillota > Clostridia > Lachnospirales > Lachnospiraceae > Acetatifactor. The sequence continues at coordinate 11,191 of DATERV010000182.1, forward strand.
GTTCCTGTAAATCCGGCAGTCTTGCTTAAGGAGCAGAATTCAATGGCACATTTTTTTGCTCCTTCAATTGCAAAAATACTGCGAGGAAGGGATGTATCAGTAATGAAACATTCATATGCGGAATCATACAGTATAATAGCGTCATTAGCTAATGCATAATCCACCCATTCTTTTAACTGATCCTTATTATAAGCCGCTCCGGTAGGGTTGTTTGGGGAACAAATATAAATAATATCAGCATGCACATTGTGATCCGGCATGGGAAGAAAGTTGTTATCAGCATTTGCATCTATATAAGTTACATTTCTTCCATTCATGATATTGGTATCTACATATACGGGGTAAACAGGGTCAGGAATCAAAATCACATTATCCTTAGCAAATAAATCGGTAATATTACCGGTATCGCTTTTAGCTCCATCTGAAACAAATACTTCACCGGCATCAATGGAAACACCATTTCTTTGATAGTATTCAACTATGGCATTTCTTAAGAAATCATAGCCCTGCTCAGGGCCATAGCCTTTAAAGGTAGCTGAAGAGGCTTGAGCGTCTACACCCTCATGTAATGCTGCAATCACATTGCTGCCAATGGGACGTGTGACATCACCAATTCCAAGGCGAATCACTTTCTGATCCGGATGCTTTTCACTATATGAAGCTACACGATGTGCAATTTCAGAAAAGAGATAGCTTTGTTTCAGGTTCAGGTAATTCTCATTTAATTTTGGCATATAAGGTCCTCCTGTTTATTGTAATATTTGTTATTATAGTATTCGTTGGTTTACACGACATTAATCAGAGTAATCATGTGTTCTACGAGGCGTGCGGAGTGCTTGGCAGCAGCTTTTTCAAAAGAAGGATAATCCATCTCTGCACTGTCATCTGCTTTATCAGAAATGGCACGGATGATTACGAAAGGAATTCCGTTTAAGTAAGCACCATGCGCAATGGAAGCGCCCTCCATCTCAGCACAATCACCATGAAAGGTTTCAATCAAGTGCTGTTTTACCTCTTTACTGGATATAAATTGATCCCCACTGACCACACGACCTATTCTGACATTAATGTCAGGGTTAGTTTCCTTACAGGATACCATGGCGGCATCAATCATTTCTTGATTCGCACTGAACTCACAAAACCCCATGCAGGGAACCTCTCCGGGACGGTAACCAAATACTGTGACATCCATGTCATGATGAACAGCATCCTTGGAGATTAAAATATCTCCAATATTCAAATCTGCATTTAAGGAGCCTGCTATTCCTGTATTGATAATGTGGGTAACCTGAAAGAGATCAGCTAAAATCTGTACACAGAGGGCAGCATTCACTTTCCCAACTCCACTCCGTACAACTATCACATCCACTCCATTCAATGTTCCTGTATAAAATTCCATGGAAGCTTTCGTCACAATCTTGGTTATGGACATATTTTCTTTAAGCTGTTCCACTTCCAGCTCCATAGCGCCGATAATACCAATTCTCTTCATAATGAACTTCCTCATCTAATATTTATTATAGAGACTTATCCTGTTCATGCATGGCAATTTATGCAATTAAGTAATGAGAAAATGCTGTATTCATTGCAAAACGCCGTACTGTCATGATCACTCAAGTAAATATGATTAATGGTAAAACAAATAATTATTGGGGATAAATCAAGCGGCTGTCATTTATTTCATAGAGCACTTGTTTTAAGTAACGATCAGCAAGATATTTAGCCATGGCAAGGTTCATATCCAGGTAATTTCCACAGTCTTTAGGAGAAGCACCGGGTATGTCTCCTTGAAAGTCCCTTATAAACTCAAACATTTCAATCATTAACGGAACTATATTTTTGGATTCGTAATCACCGGACAAGAGCAGGTAAAATCCGGTACGACAGCCCATGGGACCAAAATAAATGATTTTTTGCTTATAATCAGAATGATTTCTTAAAAAGGTTGCTGCTAAATGCTCAATGGTATGCACTTCTGCTGTATTCATAACAGGCTCTTCATTTGGGCTTGTCATACGAAGATCAAAAGTAGTAATGGTTTCTGCACCTACCTTGTCCTTTCTTGAAACATATATACCAGGCTGTAATTTAATATGATCTATGGTAAAGCTAGCGATTTTATCCATTTCTATACCTCCATTTATAATAATCTGCATATAATTTCATAAAGATTCTAATCGATTCCTAAAAAATAGAGTATCTGATTTGCCTACAAAAGTCAAGAAAAATGGACGTTTCTACCTTTTCGTAGATAGCACACAAAAAAATGTATTCTACAGAAATATATACCTTGACACGCGAGGTATGTTGGAGTATATTGTATTTCAAGAAGGGAGGAATGCATATGTCAATTACATCCGACATTCTGAGAGGCCATACGGAAGCCATTATTTTATCCCATCTGTTGGAGCATGATAGTTACGGTTACCAGATCAATCGTGATATCATGAATAAAACGGATAATAAATATGAGCTAAAGGAAGCCACTTTATATTCTGCGTTTCGGCGATTAGAACAAGCTGGTTATATTCAAACTTATTGGGGAGATGAAACAGTTGGTGCCAGAAGACGCTATTATTCTATAACAGATGATGGCAAGCAAGCTTATAAAATATACAAAAGGGATTGGGAACAGGCCAAAATGACCATCGATTTGCTTCTAAAATGAGGAGGAGTATATCATGAATGAAAGAATTAAGAAACACATTGACTTGATATTTGAGTCAGCACCAAAGACGAGAAAAGCAATGGATCTGAAGGAAGAGTTGTTGCTGAATACCAATGAGAAGTTTCAGGATCTGATTAGTAATGGATATTCAGAAGAAGACGCTTTTCAGAATGTAATAGCATCCATAGGGGATGTAACAGAATTATTTGATGATCTAGAAGATAAAAATCTATTTACTATGAGGGAAGCAGACAGAAAAAAGAGGGCAATCATTACAGCTATAGCAATTGGCCTGTATATTTTTGCAGGGATAGCATTTTTTACCTGTGTCTTGATAGATGATAGTATTGCGACAACTTTTGATGTCACCACATTAGGACTGATTATGGCAGCAGCTATCTGTATTATTCCTACCTGTATGCTGGTTTATGTGGCTAATATGTATCCGGAATATCAAAAAAAAGAAGAGAATATGGTGGAGAATTATAAAGAGAGCAAATCTATGACTAATAAAGATAAAGTAGTTAAGGAAGCTGTCAGTGTGATAATCTGGATGATAATATTTATCATTTATTTCCTGATAAGTTTCACCACTATGGCATGGTATATTACTTGGGTGATTTTCCTGATTGGCGCATGTGTGCAGGCAATAGCGGAGTTAATATTCAGTCTGAAAAGAAATGACTGAAGGATGAGGTGGTGAGCAAATATGAAAATCACTAGAGTTGTATTGATTGTTATTTTAAGCGGTTTTGTTGCTTTCCTTTGCGGGGTACTGGGACTTTTTCTGGTAAGAAGGGGCAGTGGAGCTGGAAATTTTTCCTTGATGGGTCGAGATGACAGTATACTGAATACCTATGAGCTTGTACTAGAGAAAGAAATCGATCCTGCAGGAGTTGAGAATATCGTTGTTGATTATGGGATGAATAGTAATGATGTTATTTTTTATCAGGCGTCAGGGGACAAAATTGTAGTAAAGGAATACCTGAATTTTGTTGCAGATGACAGTTTAAAGTCAACAGTGGAACAATTCGGTAACGATCTCATCATTCGAGGGAAAAAAAGAACAAACTCCGTCTTGACAAACTTTAGTTTTAATAAGAATGGGTACACTGAGATTTACCTTCCTAAGATCACATTTGAGAACCTGACTGTGACTACCATCAGTGGTGAAGCAGAATCAGATCTTTCCTTTGAAATTGCAGATCAGTTCCAAGTATCCACTACCAGTGGTGATATTCTGTTCAACAGTGTTAAAGCGGATACGATTCAGTTATCTGCTGTAAGCGGTGATGTGAGAATACAGGAAGCTCTTGGTAATGTTAAGGCATCCACTACCAGTGGCGATCTCATGATTACCGGAGGAGTGGGTGACAGTAGAATATCCTCTGTATCAGGTGAAATTGTACTGGATGGGATGGAAGGCAGTTTTGACTTAAGCACTACCAGTGGTGATATCATAGTAAGAAATGGTAAGGGATATGGCCGCGTAAATACCGTCAGTGGAGATGTGAATATCTCTTTGAGTGAATTAACGCAGGACCTGAGTGCGAATACCACTAGTGGAGAAGTAAATTTCAGACTTCCTGAGAATGCTTCGTTTGATTTTGAATATAATACCACCAGTGGAGATTGCAGGACTTTCTTTGATGATGTATTATCCTATAACAAAAAAAGGGACCATGCAAAAGGTACCTATGGAAATAGCGCATCTCAGCAAGTTAGCGTTTCTACTGTCAGTGGTGATTTATCAATTACAAAATATTAGTAATCACTGATATTGTGTATTGCACTGGATAAGAAGTTTGAGGATTTGTTTTATTTTGAATAAGAGAAAGAGGGACATGACACTATCGTCAGGTCCTTCTTTTTTATGTATATACATATATAGTTCATTTTTCTGACATTTCTGTGCAACCAACTTGAAAATTTTATTAAGTATTTTCTTTGTAGGACTGATAGTGCGATATGTCTTTTTTTTCTTCAAAGAACTGCTCAATTCCAACTTTTTTTATCCGTTCATTTCCGTTCATCCAGTCTTGACCAATTACTTCATTTACTCCCTTAAAGAAGGCAAGGGCTCCTTCACAGGGGAATTCAGCACACTCTGCACAGTAGTCCACGCCCATTTTCTCATAACAATTTCTTACATAGCAATCAGGAATACATCCCCTTGCTGTTTCAGGCTGTTCCCTGCAAGATGGACAGGAAGCATTGGCATTATGTGTCAGGGTTTCTGTAAATTTTTTCAGCTCTGATAACCATCCTCTGTATTCATCCGGAATATTAGCATGGTTAAAATCATAATAACCTTCGTAATACTGACATAATTTTTGAGAGCACTTTGCAATAGCCCCATCCTTCAAGGCAGGGCAGGTATAGCAGCATAAGGAACAGGGTGCTATGTATCTTAATAATAATTTTTTCTCCATGATTTTTTGAAGACAATAAATGTCTACGGTATCCCCCTTATTATTTTTCATTCACAAATACTGTGGAACATAAAAAATGCCACAACAACACCTATTATACAGGAAACTAGTTTTATTTTCTAAAGATATTTTAACATAAATCAAGGAGGCTATTTTTTTATTGATTCGAAAAATATTGACAGTCGTAATATAAAATTTGCAGTAGACAGTACCTCGTTGTCCAAGCAAGAGAATAAAGGTGAGGTTTTATATAATAATCTTGATTCTAAAGGACTAAAAGTGATACCATAGTAATCTATAGATTACTTGATCTATTGATTTCAATATATGTAAGGTTCAAAGAATACAGGATTATGGGAGTCATTAAGATGGGGAAGAAAAAGAATATTGCGGTTGTTTTTGCTACATTGGCAGCAGCACTTTATGCCATTAGCATTCCATTATCCAAAGCGATACTGCCCCATGTGGGGAGCACGATGATGGCTGCACTTTTATATCTGGGAGCGGGATTTGGCCTTATGCTCTATGGGTTGATTGAACAGAATGTCATAAAAGGAAAGCAACAGGAGCGGTTAACCAGAAAAGAATTGCCCTATACCATTGCCATGGTGCTACTGGATATCATAGCTCCTATTCTGCTCATGTACGGTATTGCCAGAACCAATTCCGCTAACGTGTCTTTACTCAATAATTTTGAAATAGTAGCAACCTCCATCATTGCACTAGTCATATTTAGAGAAACCATCTCAAAAAAGTTATGGCTTGTAATTTTACTGGTGACCATTTCCAGTGCTATTCTTAGCTTTGAAGGAAACGGAGCTTTTGTACTTAACGAAGGATCACTTCTTATACTGGGAGCCAGTGTATGCTGGGGATTTGAAAACAACTGTACCAAGATGATAAGCCATAAAAGTACCGAAGAGATTGTCACAATCAAGGGCTGTTTTTCCGGATTGGGAAGCTTTATCATTGCTTTGATTCTGGGTGAAAAAATTCCACAGTGGAACTGGATTTTTGTGGTATTATTACTGGGCTTTGTGTCATATGGCCTTAGCATCAATTTTTATATCAAAGCCCAAAAAGAACTGGGAGCAGCAAAAGTAAGTGCCTATTATTCCATTGCTCCCTTTTTGGGAGTCCTGTTTAGTATGATTCTGCTTAGCGAAAGGCCATCTATTCAGTTTTATATCGCATTGATGATTATGGTTATCGGTACTGTTATTCTGATTAAAGATTCTATTAAATGATTCATAAGAAAATAAGGGGGAATGTTAATATGGTTTATGAAATGACAAATATGGATGTGGTAAAAGAAATTTTTGCAGATTGGGAGGAAACCTTGATCTGGTCCTGCTTGCAGGGAGTAATGGGAAAAATATATGTAGATGATGAGAAAAATCCGAAATCAGCCATGGCTATATTGGGTGACTTTGCTTTTTTGGCTGGAAACCCCAATTCGAGTCTGGTATCCTTTAAGCCGGATTGGTTTCAGAACAGCTTTGTCATTATGGTCCCGCAAACAAAGGAATGGGGAAAGCTGATAGAAGCCTGTTATGGTGTAGATACAAAAAAAGTAACTAGGTATGCGATTCAAAAAGAAAAGGATATTTTTGATACCGACAGATTGCAGCAGATGGTGAATGGTTTACCTTGCGAATATGAAGTTAGCATGATAGAGGAGTCTCTTTTTATACAGTGCAAAGCCGAAAGCTGGAGTCAAGATTTGGTTGGGCAATATAGTACATATGCTGATTATCGGAAGTTCGGGATCGGGGTTGTGGTTCTGAAGGATAACAAGATAGTTGCCGGAGCTTCGTCCTATTCCAGATATGAGGAAGGTATAGAAATAGAAATTGATACAAAGGAAGATTATCGAAGAAAGGGATTGGCAACTGTGTGTGGTGCAAAGCTTATTTTAGAGTGCCTAAAGAAGGGGCTGTATCCAAGTTGGGATGCACAAAATCTGTGGTCTGTTGCACTGGCTGAAAAACTTGGATATCACTTTAGTCATGAATATGATGCATATGAGGTATTACAGTATTAGTAAAAAGGGCTTCCCGCTTTCCATGATCTTGGTAGATAGAAAGGAATAATAGAAAGAAATAGGGACTTTGTCTACAGTCTGAGGCAACCAATTAAGGTTGCCTCTAGTTCGTTAAATAAGAATGTTGCGAAATATTTATATTTTAATAACCTTCTTTGTTTTTAATTAAAAACTCCAATATAATTCTGTTAAACTCATCTGGTTTACTTAAATTAGGCATATGTCCAGTATCCTTTATTTCAACTTTTTTTACAGTAGTAATCCTTGAATCCAATACTCCTGCTATTTCCTTGATAGGCTGAGAGTCTTCTGAACCAATAATTAGTAATATGTTTTGGGATATTTCCGAAAGTCTTTCTGCCGCAGGTGGGTTGGCTGTTTTCTCTATATCTCCCAATGCCCATTCCAATGATGTATCTAAAAACATATTTTTCAAGTGTTGGCGGGCCTTTGGATTACTTTGTTTCCACATAGGATTATCAAGCATGAATTCAACCGATTTATTAAAATCTTTATCTCTCCTTGCTATTGACATTACAGCTAAAGACCTTAGTTTACTTTCATCATCAACAGTGAAATTATATCCACTCAAAGAAGGACCACTTAATATTAAACTCTTAACTAATTCTGGATATTGAAGAGTAAAGTCAATTGCAATACTCCCTCCCATGGACACGCCAATCAAATGTGCCTTCTTAATGCTAAGATAGTCAAATAATGCTTTCAAATCTTCAAAATGTGAAAATGGTTCACTTGGTCTATCAGACTTTCCAAACCCCCTTATATCGTATCTTATGACTCTAAAATGCTTTCCTAAAAAGTCAAATTGTTCATCCCACTGTCTTAAGTCGGTAAGACCACTATGGAGCAAAACTATAACTTCGCCCTCTCCAGTTATTTCATAATACAGGCTTGTGTTATTTACTTTGGCAAAACCGTTTGTGTACATTAACAATCTACCCCCTCGACTTTAAATATTAAATTTGGCATTTTAATAATCACTACGCTTAAATCTACTATCATACGCTTACTAATTATATGTTATATGGATGACATGTTAGATACATTAAGAAACCCCTGGAAAGCCTTACCATGTCTTTGTTTCGTAAGCTGCGCTAGTGCAAACAGGTTATTATTAAATATATATAAAACCCAACTTTTGCCCAAGAAATTTAGATTCATCATATGCCCGTGCCGTTATGACTTCCGCTCCATCTTGAATAGCATCCCTTATCGCTGTTTGGCATACAGCCATAGCGAATCCTTTTTTTTGGTACTCGGATAAGGTTGAAGCAAACTCAAGGGAATAAATCCGGTTATTTTTCAACATGGCAACTACGGATACTGGTACATCCTGCGCGTATCCAATATAACAACGCATTATTCCTTTTTGGCACAAATGAAAGTGATTCGACTGAAGGCCTTTATCATGGCAAATATTTAACCATATATCAAAATCCCTGGTAGTCTCCACACATCGTACTCTTATTGGGTTGTCCGGATATGTTGGTAATTCTTCCGGGAGCATAACAGCAAATACCTCCCAATCATCCGGACCACATTCGTGCCGACCTTCAGGAAAAATTACATTGTTTACTCTGTCAGAATATTGATTCCACCAGGTATGATGATTCATCGCTTTAATTTCTTGAACCATCTTGGATAATTCATCGTCGTTCAATTGTTCAAGACGAATGTTATAAATGGAAGTTGGTCCGTTTTCGCCAACCTTTGGCCTCATTAAAGTATATCGGCCATTGTCATGCATTTCCATGTGCTCAGCGTTGCCAAAGATTTTTAAATAGAAATTGGCCCACTCGTCCACATAATGAAGAGCTTTTTGCTTTTCCATAACTTATCCCTTTCTTTTACTAAAAATATTTTAACAAAATAAGCATCCCGTTTTCTTTAGTATGCTTATGAACAAAAAATAACTTTCCTATAAATATTTGAATCCAAGCAATTCACCAAGCATTTTACTTTCGTCATATGCCCTGGCCGTTACTATCTCTGCTCCATCACGAAACGCCTCGTTTATAGCTGTTTGGCAAAGTGCAGTAGCAAGTCCCTTTCGCCTGTATTCAGGCAAAGTGGCCACAAATTCTAATGAATAAATGCTACCGTTTTTCATCGTTGAAGATACGGCTACTGGAACATTCTGGTCATAGGCGATATAGCATCTGATAACTCCATTTTTACATAGATGATAATGATTGTCCGGATGAAACATTTCTGCTCCGTGTATATACCGATTTACAATACCAGCCCATATACAAAACTCTGATAATGAAACCACACGCTGTATATTGACAGAGTTATTTCGATATGATGGTTTTTCATCTGGAAACATAAGAGAGTAGACCTCCCAATCATTTTCTGCAGGAAGTGACCGACCCTCTGGAAATATCATACTATTCACTCTATCCGAATAATAATTCCACCAGGTATGTTTATTCATGGCTTTTATTTCTTCAATAGTATCTCTCTGTTCTTCGCTGCTCAAGTTTTCTAGACGTATGTTGAAAACAGAATCAGCGCCGATATATCCATTTCGAGGATGAATCCATGTATAGCGGCCATTGTCGCAACATTCCATATGCTTCGCGTTACCGAAAACCCTCAGATAAAAGTTAGCCCAGTTGTCCACATAGCCGAGAACCTCTAGCCTTTCCTTCTCTGAACCATATAATGCAATATTTTTCATTCTGCTTCGATCTGACAGACTAAACAATGGAATTACATTCAAAGTCACGGGATTATCTCTGTATTCGCCGGGTGTTATGCCGAATTGTTTCTTAAATGCCCTAATGTATGTCTGTTCATACTCAAAACCGTATTCGAGGGCGATATCAATTACTCTCATGTCTGTATGGAGCAACAGTCCAAGACTGGATGATAAAGACCGCCCTCTAACATAACGTCCGATAGGTATGCCAAATGTGGATTTGAAAACGCGTTGCAGGTGATAATCCGAAATGTTGTTAATCTTAGATATATCTTTTACCCTTTTACGGTTGTAGATATTCTCTTCAATCTGCTCAACCAATAATCCTACACGTTTACTAATTTCCATTGTGATAGCGCTCCCTTTCTATCATTTTTTCAACTTCTGCATGGCATTTTCATTATCTTTATGGAAACGTAAGGCTGTATCGTTTGTTTTAAAATGAGATTGGAGTAACTGTGAAAGACCAATCTTGCAGGCGAATTCATTTATTGGAATTAGTCCTGCATCAGAGGATAAGGCATAAGGGCTTTCTCCTTTGTTTTATGTTTGTTGTGGTGACTACATTATACAAAAGAATAAGTCATTTTTCTATACAATTTTATTTTCACTAATTAAGTGAAAATAACAAGATAAAATCAGTAATAATGCGGTGCTAAGCACCGTTAGTAATAACTAGATGAATAATCTAGGTTCATTTAGGATTAATCTGAAGAGGTAGTACAGATACATAAGAGTAAGCATTTCTGGTTACTTGATCAGATGCAGGATAGACTAATGAAAACAAAATGGCAGTTGTTGCCTTTCTACGGATTGATGAATCCTTTAGAAGCAGCAGACTGCCTTTTTCATGCTTATATAGTGGGATGAATATAGAGCAGGATGTAGAGTAGGAAGGAAGTATGTATTTAATAAGGTAGAAAACAACTGCTGTAACATTCCATTAACGGGGTGCTAATGGTAGGAGAAGCGGATGGCGTATCATATTTACCTTACATCAGAGTCAGGTATTTTCCATATAAGGACTACGCATCTTTGTATATGGAAAAAAATTGAGAGTTTTCACCAATTTGTGTCCATATATAAGTAAGTACAAGGCTCTGATGGACAAAGAGGACCCGTTTTTACAGAAAAAGACATAATTTTTTCCATATGAGGATTATACAATGTCGTATATGGAAAAAGGATTTGCGTAGGGGCATTTTTGCAGTTATGTACATTATTGCTTCCATATTGATGATGGCAGCTCACATTTATATTTTATTCACATCATGTGCCATATTGTAGGAGGAGATAATTATGAATGCAGAAAACAAGCTGGACTTAAAAAATCATCTGAAGGTAGCGAGAACTGAAAAAGGACTGTCCCAGGCTGAACTTGCAAATATGGTGGGTGTTTCCAGAAACACCATCAGTTCAATTGAAACAGGGCAATTCAGTCCAACAGCCAAGCTTGCACTTATATTGTGTATTGCACTAGATAAGAAGTTTGAGGATTTGTTTTATTTTGAATAAGAGAAAGAGAAAGAAGGACATGACACTATCGTCAGGCCCTTCTTTTTGTGCGCCCCGCATGGGCGCAATCTAGTCGGTTAAAATCCTTACATCCTGTTGCAGTTAAATATTAAGTTTACAGATAGGTTACATAGGAGATCGAATTATCTCATAATCATAGGAAAATAAATATCAAGCTCACAATAATCATCCGACGATATACTCAAATCTACCTTTTCAAAATGAAACGGTGCTGCTTGTCGATAGGATGATTTTTCAATCCATAAGTCTGTCTCATTATATATATCGTAAAGGGTTTTGTAGGTTATCTCATAAGGCGAATGGAAACCAATATAACGGAACACTGCATATTCGTGTGTTGGAATGGTATACTGCACCATAGGCTCTCTCACAAGTGCCCGTTCTTTAATTTCTACACAGGTGGCATAATAATTGCTATATTCCGAATGTTCTGTGTAGATTACATATCCATAATACACATCTTTGTTAATTGAGTTTGAAACTGTAGGCAAGTATTTATTCATCCAATCAATTGCATTTGTCTTACTTGTACCTTTATCATAATTTACAGAGTGTATTATTTCTTGAACCATTCCTTGAAGATAAAATTCTGATTTCAAACACATTCTTGGTTTTACAATCAAGCCCTGTCCTGCATTTTTAATTATGTTTACATCAAATTTTGTGGCAATCGGTAATTCTTTTCGTTGCTTACGAAACTGATAAGGGGTAACATGAAACATTTGTCGAAATGCTCGAATATATGATTGTTCCTGTTCGTATTGATATTCTGATGCTATATCGATAACTCTAAGGTTGGTTCTTAACAGATCACCAGCACTTTCACTCAGTTTACGTTCTCTTACATATGAAATCAGCGATTTTCCGGTAATAGATTTAAAAACTCTTTCCAAATAGAATTTCGAAAGGTCCACTTTTTCAGCCACTAGTTCCAAATCAATATTATTCTTAATATTGTCTTCGATTAGATCAACTAAACCAGATATTGTTGAAAATTGACTTTTCTCCATATAAGTACCTCATTTTCATTCATGTCCAATCGTTCTGATGTAATCTACTCAAAACTTAAGTTTTCCTCAAAAAACGGAAGAATATATTCCTTGACTGGGCTTGTTGGCAAACTATGTCCTGTTTTCACAACTTCCATTGTATATGGAATTTCTCTTTAATCCATACAATCAGCCATATATTCACAACCAGATGGAATTCATTTATAAGGATCCACACTACCATATGTTATCTTGATTGCTTTTAGAGGATTATTGAGTTTGATATGCTCTTGCATAACCAGATAAAAATCCACTGTCGCCTTTCCATGTTTCCATTGCAATCGGTAATTCTCCTTCTGCCAGTGCACCTGGTGACATTGCTAAAACAAATTTACATAGAATTAATCATAAAGCTCGAAGCAGATTCTGCCTGCCCATGTAAATAGTATACAACAGGATATTTTTTATTTCCATCATAATAAGACGGTGGAAGTAAGACATAAAACTCCTTTTCAGTCGTCTCATTTACTATATTGTTTGCCAATGCTAAAGAATTGAACTTATCTTTAGTAAGATATTCTGGTTCTTCTTTTTCCCACATCATCTACTTCCTCATATGTTTTTTTATTATAATTGCTACAACAATAAGTATTACTACAATAATTGGAATTACTTCATAAGTTGTTTTATTGTTGTCCTCCAATTCTAAATCGATAGCAAGTACCTCTCTTTTCTCCGCCTCTTTCTCATCCAGCGTTTCCCCACAACATAATTCTTGCATATCTATCATCTCACATGTTCCAGGGTCCATTGTTTCCAGCTCATTAATTAAATTAATTTGATATGTCTGTTTTTGATCACCTCTGTAAAACAAATATACTTCCCGTTCACTTAAATTACATATATTAGAGTAAAGAGTACCGCCGTCCCCCCAATCTTGCTTCGCTTTATTTAATATGCTCTCGCAAAGTTCAAACGTTGTTTCTTCCGTAGACAGAGCCTCTTCTACCATATTATAACGAGAACATGGATATCCACCCAGTGTTGGATCTGACAACCAGAAATTTGTTATAACCTGGTGTTTCTTCTCTGCATCTTTCCATATAACATGAAATTTATCCTCCACCCATTCAAACACTGCTACATTACCCAATGCATCTGCAAATAGAAGATGATCACAAAAACCATTTGGAATATTATAGCCACTAAAAAATTCTTCTACTTCTTTAACTGTTTTACATTTTGCTAAAGCTGTCTCACCTAAATCATATCCCAAGTCCTTCTTTTCTTTATCATATGGTACTTCGGTTGCTGGACAGGATGCACCATCATAGAATAAGCCATACTCATTCATACCTCCCTGTACATAGGAAGAATTGTAAAAGCAAACTCTCCCATAGCTCTCTGAATCTGGCTCACTGATTTTAACTGTATTTCCGATAGAATACATCCAGTCTTCATTATTACACGATAATACGGTGCCATCATCTAATGTGACAGAAAATACTGTGCATGCCATAACATTTTGCGTTTGACATAGAAATACCACAACAAAAACCAGAAAAAATAATCGTCTTTTTATTTTCATTTTCTTCACCTCCCATATCATTGTAATAAAAACATTTCATAATAAATGAACAATTCTTGCTATTTTCGCTTGATGAAAGTCTGTTGACAAAATTACTGCGGAAGATAACAAAAAGAGGACAGACCATACAGTCCATCCTCCTCAAAATCCTAATTATCCAACTTATTATTAGCTAAAATATCTCTTTAACAGTCCTTCAAAAGCCTTACCATGTCTAGCTTCATCTCTAGCCATCTCATGAACGGTATCATGAATCGCATCCAGGTTTAATGCTTTGGCACGTTTTGCCAGGTCAAATTTACCTGCAGTTGCACCATTTTCTGCATCCACTCTCATTTCCAGGTTCTTCTTTGTGGAATCTGTTACAACTTCACCTAATAATTCAGCAAATTTGGAAGCATGCTCAGCTTCTTCGTAAGCTGCTTTCTCCCAGTACAAGCCGATTTCGGGATAGCCTTCTCTGTGAGCAACTCTTGCCATTGCAAGATACATACCAACTTCAGTACATTCTCCTGTAAAATTAGCACGAAGATCATTCATGATATCTTCCGGTGCACCCTGTGCAACTCCTACCACATGCTCAGCTGCCCATATTCTTCCTTCGGACTGTGCTGTAAATTTTTCGGCAGGTGCATGACAGATTGGACACTCTGCAGGTGCTTCATTTCCTTCGTGAACATAACCACATACTTGACATACAAATTTCATACTCTTATTCTCCTCTTCATTTTTATATTTTGTTAATTGCTAAGCTCTGCATTTAAGTATTGAGAGCAGGCCGGCGACGTAATCCAATGAATTACGTTGTGCCTTGCAATTACAGTTTTCTTGTTATGAATTATTCTTTGACTTTAAGCAATTGCCGCAGGTTCCATAAAAATAAGTGACATATCCGCTTATTTCACCATCAAAATCAGCTCCGGCAATATCCATTATGGAATCTATGCTTTCCATATTCAGATCTGTTACAGCTCCACATTCTTTACAAACGAAATGATAATGTGGGGAGGTATCATAATCATAATGATCAACCCCATCTCCAACACGTATTCGTAATATCTCACCGGTATCAGCCAGCATAGTCAGATTTCGGTAAACAGTTCCTAAACTAATGTTTGAAATTTGTTGACGAATTGCCATATAGACACTGTCTGCGGTTGGATGATCCTTTCTGGATGAGAGATAATGCTTAATTTCTTCTCTTTGTCTACTGTATTTTGTGACCATGAGGACTCCTTTCAACAACAATAATCATTACTATTTTTATTATAGCCATATTTCTACTATTGTCAATAGAATTTTAACAAAAACCGCAATTGTTTATACTTATTTTAGGATAATCTTTCACTCCTTTAATTTCTTTTTCGTGCAAACAATGATATAATCAGCAATATAGTAAGAAAGGCAGAGTACCGGTATGAAATTTAGAACAAGGTTATGGGTGACTTTTGCCACCATAATATTGCTTCCTCTGGCATTAACAGCCATTGCTTTTTTTGTAATTGGAGTTTCCTTAATACAAACCAAACAGCCAAATGGAGCCATTGATATAGATTATTCCTCCATGTCGGACAGTGTACAATCCGTTGGAAAACAGACCCAGGTTCTATATGAGAATTTAGTGGGGGACCTGGAGAAAACGCCTTATGCATTTGAAGATTTGAACTATCTGGAAAGTTTCACCGATGGAATTAATAAAAAGAATACCTACATCTTAGTCAGAAAAGGAAATGAGATTTACTATGCGGGTAACAATCCTGCAGCAGAACAGATTCTCTGTAAACTACCAGAGTATGGCACTGATAATGATGAAAGCACCACGGGCTTTTACTATAATGATTTGGAAAAGTATGTGAAGCAGTTGGACTTTACCTTTTCTGATGGTTCTCAAGGCAGTATCTTTATCATTACAAGAGTTAACAGTCTGATTTCAAAACCACTGCTGGTGGATATGTTTATTGCTATTCTAGTCATCTTGATTTTTACCAGTATCATGTTAACCAGATGGATTCACAGAGGTGTATTTGATCCTATTAATCAGTTGAATGTGGCTATGAAAAAAATTAAGGACGGCAATTTTGACTATATGATGTCTACGGATTCTAAAGGTGAAATAGGAGACTTGTACCGTAATTATGAGGATATGAGACTTCGTCTGAAGGAATCTGCTGAAGAGAAACTACAACAGGAAAAAAAGAACCGTGAGCTGATTAGTAATATATCCCATGACCTCAAAACACCTATTACCGCGATTAAAGGGTATATGGAAGGTATCATGGATGGGGTGGCAGATACACCGGAAAAGATGGATAAATATATCAAGACCGTTTACAATAAAGCCAATGATATGGATAGGTTGATTAATGAACTGACCATTTACTCCGGTATTGACAATAATCGTCTCCCCTACAACTTCCATCGTATTAATGTAGCAGATTATTTTGGTGATTGCGTGGAAGAGGTTGGATTGGATTTAGAGTCCAAGAATATTCAACTGAATTATTCCAATCTGGTGTCATCGGATACCATGATCATCGCGGATCCTGAACAGATGAAGCGTGTCATCAATAATATTATAGGAAACAGTATCAAATACATTGACAAAGAAAAAGGCATTATTGATATGAGAATTCTGGATGAAGTGGATTCCATCCGTATTGAAATTGAAGATAATGGAAAAGGAATTACGGCCAAGGATCTTCCGAAAGTGTTTGAGAGATTTTACCGGACAGATGCATCCCGTAATTCATCCCAGGGTGGTAGTGGCATTGGACTTTCCATTGTGAAAAAAATTATCGAAGATCATGGAGGTTATATTTGGGCTACCAGCAAAGAAGGTGAAGGTACCTGTATGCATTTCTTGATTCGTAAATATAAAGAGCTTGAGAAAGAGGAATAACATAGTAAAGGAGAATTTGAATGAGTAGAATATTGATAGTGGAAGATGAAGAAGCAATTGCTGATTTGGAAAAGGATTATTTAGAATTAAGCGATTTTGAAGTAGAAATTAAGAACAATGGGGATGATGGACTGAAAGCTGCTTTAGAAGGAAATTTCGACCTGGTAGTTTTGGATCTGATGCTTCCCGGCATAGATGGATTTGAAGTTTGTAAGCGTATTCGAGAACAGAAGAACATTCCAATCTTAATGGTATCAGCCAAAAAGGATGATATTGATAAGATACGCGGCTTAGGCTTAGGCGCCGATGACTATATGACCAAGCCCTTCAGTCCCAGTGAGCTAGTAGCCAGGGTAAAGGCTCATATGGCCAGATATGACAGGCTGGTGGGAACAGCAGCCAAACCCCAAAATGATATCGTGGAAATAAGAGGTATCAGGATTGATAAAACAGCCAGAAGAGTTTATATTGACGATGTTGAAAAAGCCTTTACCACTAAGGAATTTGATTTACTTACCTTCCTAGCGGAGAATCCCAATCATGTGTTTACAAAAGACGAGCTTTTCAGGGAAATATGGGATATGGATTCTATTGGTGATATTGCTACCGTTACGGTACACATCAAGAAGATCCGTGAAAAGATTGAATTTGACACAGCAAAACCTCAGTATATTGAAACAATCTGGGGAGTTGGATACCGATTTAAAATATAGAAGAAACAAGTAACCTGAAAAGTCATAACACTTTTCAGGTTATTTTTGCTTTTAGAAATGCAATCTGAGAAACAATACTAAACAAATACTGGATCGTTTGTTTATCTATTTGGGTTAAGCAGGGAATACATAAAGGTATCCTTCCAAATGGGCTTTCCGTTTTCGTTTGTCCAAAAGTAAACATTCTCTTTTATGTGAGCTTCTCTAGCGAACCCCAATTTTTCTAAGAGGTGCCACGAATTTGTGTTCTGGGGATCACATTCTGCAAAAATTCTATGAGTATTACGTGCAAAAGCATCTGCAATCACTGCCTGGCAGGCTTCTGTTGCATAGCCCTGCTTTTGGTATTTATAATTGAATACATACCCCAGTTCCATTGTATTGAAATCCCGGTGGCCAAAGTAAATATTTCCGATCACTTTGTGCGTATCTTTCAACTCTACCGCAATAAACTCATCACATGTGATTCGGAAATTTAAGTTATCTTTTGTCTCCTCCCGGTTCATAGCCCTATAGGGTTCATACTTAACTACCTCTGGGTTAGATAGATAATCGTATAGGTCATCTAAATCTTTTTCTTCAAAACTTCTTAAAATAAGTCTTTCTGTTTCCATTGAAACTCCCTTTACAGCCATTGAATGAAGGCTGTTTTATCATTTTTATTATATCCTGCCTGTTCGTAGAAGTGCAGAGTGCTCTCCTTCTTAGAACCGGTCATAAGCATCATTTTGTAACAATTATTTTCAATTGATAGCTTTTTAGCATATTGGAGACACAAAGAAGCCAACCCTCTGTTTCGATATGCTTCATCTGTTATCACATTTTCCACCAAGGCGTATGAGCGCTGTTTATGGGTTAGGTTTAAAATAATTACACAAACGCAGGAGGATACCAGTTTTCCATCTTCCTCTGCTACGATAATATGATGGTTCTTATCAGCCAATATCGCATCCCATAAGGTGTGCAGACCTGCCATGTCCATGGGCATCTCATTATCATGTAACTGGGTGTAGAGTAATAATAAGCGATCTAAGTCTTTTTTAGTGGCTTCACGTATCATTCTTATTCCTCCTTATATAAATGCCCAAATGACTGCAAAAATTAAAGATGGCAGCATGTTTGCCACCTTGACTTTTTTACCCCATACCAGATTAAGGCCTACACAGAAAATCAGTACAGAACCAACCAGAGAAAGATTAGCCAGTGCCGATTCTGTCATGATCGGTTGCATCAGCTTTGCAAGGAGGGTAATGGAACCTTGAAATAGAGCAACCGGTATGGCAGAAAAAATACACCCTTTTCCCATGGAAGCTGTCATAATCATTACAATGATGGTGTCAAGTATTGTTTTTGCAATCAAGATGGAATAATCTCCAAAGATGCCATCCTGTATGGATCCAACGACTGCCATGGCGCCAATACAAACGGTAAATGAAGTGGTAACAAAGCCATCGACGAAGGTGACATCACCGTGGCTTTTAGTCTTTTGCTTCAGCCATTCACCAAAATGCTCAAAACGCGTTTCAAAATCTATGATTTCTCCAAGTAAAGTACCTAGGGCAATACTGGTAATCAACATCATGGTAGTTGAGCCCTTCAGCATTTCTTCTAATGCCCCTTGTATTCCAATAAACAACACACACACACCACTTGCGATAACAAGGGCGTCCTGGTATTTCCTTTTCATTCTTTTCCCAAATAATATCCCTAGAATACCGCCAATGAGTATTCCCCCGACATTAATGATTGTACCTAAGCCTGCCATTGTAGTCTCTCCTATCTGATTTTTTATTATAGCAGATTGTCGAATTATGGCAATTGTTAATTGCAGAAAGATGAATTTCAGTATGAGAAAGCTTGCAAGGGCAAATACAATTGTTGTAAAATGTATCTCCTTTACTTTAGTAAATGCAATGTGTATAATTTGTAATTACCTACAGTTAATTTTTGAAAGAGGATTGCATGCAGACACAAATACTTTTTGAAGATCAGGATATTATAGTGGCATATAAACCGGCTGGCCTGGCGGTACAAACTGCACAATTGGGGCGTCAGGATATGGAAAGCGAGTTAAAAAATCACTTCAGACAGCCTTTTTTAGGGGTTGTGCATAGATTGGATCAGCCTGTAGAGGGTGTGCTGGTTTTTGGGAAAACACCTAAGTCTACAGCAGGCTTGAACCGTCAACTTTCAGAAGATGACTTTTGTAAAGAATATTTAGCAGTGGTATGTGGATTACCTTCCAGTAAAGAGCAGCAGTTGGTGGATTACTTAGTAAAGGATGGCAGCAGTGCCAGAATTTGTGCATCAGCAGATGCAGAGAAGGAACATGCAAAAAAGGCAGTACTGCATTACGAAATTGTCGAAACTATAAAAATACCGAAGTTGGATATCGATGCATCATTATCTCTTTTGAAAGTGACTTTACAGACCGGTCGTTTTCATCAGATACGTGCCCAGTTGTCCAAACTCGGAAATCCACTTTTGGGGGATAGTAAATACGGGACTTCAGAAAGTACATTATTATCCCAAAAGCTTAATATAAGGAATGTTGCATTATGTGCCCACCGATTGGTTTTTAAACACCCTGTTTCAAATGAAAAAATGGAATATTGTGTCAGCCCAAAGAATGTAGCTTTTGCATTTTTTCAAGAATGATTTTGATTAAATTCTTTATACTAATCCTTAGATTGTTTTTGTAAGGAGACGAGTATGAAGGAGAAAAAATGGACTCATAACAAATATATTGTACTGCTTCTGATTACAGGAGCAGTTTATTTTTTCTTGAAGTATATCAGCCCTTTGATTACGCCTATTGTCATAGCTGTTATGTTTTTGACTCTTTGTTATCCTACTTTTGATGATATACAAAAAAAGACAAGAATCAAAAAACAGTATCTAGCCAGTGTCATCTTACTGATTCTGTGCGCAGTGCTGATCGTACTGGTCTGGCTGGGGGGATCTTTTGTGATTCAGAAATTTCCGGTTTGGATGGAGGGAATGGATGAAGTCCAGCAGAAGCTTCTTTTTATGATACAGGACAGTTGCGATTCCATAGGCAATTTTTTGGGTTTTGACACCACAAGCATTGCCGACAATCTTTTAAACCAGGTAAATATATTTGTTGATAACTTTAGGGTGCAGGTAATGCCCGATCTTTTGGAGCAATCGTGGGTATTTATTCGTCAGCTTTTGTCAATTATTGGCGTTTTGGCAGTGACCATGATTGCCACAGTGCTTTTGGCTAAAGATTATGATGCTATTCTATCCTGGACTGGGGCAAATGTGGGAAGCCGTATGGTACTTGAGGTAGTTTTAAAAGTAATCCGTTATGTGGCTACCTTTATAAAGGCCCAGGCATTGATTATGTTATCCATAGGAGCTGTCTGTGTTACTATTTTACTCTTGGCAAAAATACAAAATGGTCTACTATTGGGTGTGTTGGCCGGTGTATTTGATGCCCTGCCATTTATAGGGACTGGTATTATTCTTGTTCCTCTTGGAATCTGGCAGCTCTTACAGGGGTATTACTGGAAAGCACTACTATGTTTGGTAGCATACATTTTGTGCGCTATATTGAGAGAATTGATGGAACCCAAGCTAATTGGACGCAAAGTAGGAGTGTATCCTTTTGCCATATTGATTGCAATCTATGCGGGAGTGAAGCTTTTTGGTTTATGGGGCATTGTGAAGGGGCCCATTGGTCTTGTGATGATACAGCAGACATTCTATGTTTACACTCGTTATATTGACGAAAAAAAACAAATGAATTATGATGATATACAGGAAAATGCTGTTGAAGAGGAAGAAGAGGAATGAAGATAGCTACAGGGGAAAATGAATTAGAAACCGAAGATAACTGGCTTGGGCATTGCCGTACGTATATAGGGTATCTGCTTCGCATGGTTGTCTATGCTTATTTGATAGCCATAGCTTGCATGTTACCCTTTTATTTTGTGATAGAAACCGGCTATAAGGAAATAGGTAGTAACAAGTCCGCTTTTTTTAGAAAATGGGGACTTGGAGCAATAATGATATTAGCAATTGTTTTCCTTATTTACATAGTATTTGCTTTTCTATGCTGGTTGAGAAGTAACTGTAGGACAAAAAAGAAATTTGTGACTCTCTGTAATCTGTTTTTTGATACTTTGTCCATTACTGACATATTTGCCATAATTTATTTGATGGCACTAGGCCTATCCTATTATTATACAAACTATCCGGAGTCTGCATTTCTTGGTGCTCCAGGCTGGTATATGGGATTTATACCTCAGCTAGTCCTTGTCGGATCCTATTTTGCTGTATCCAGACTTGTGTTACAAAAGGAAGTGAAATGGATTACCGCAGCTTTGCTGGTGGTTTCTTTTGCTATATTTACGTTAGGAGTTTTGAACAGATATGGGATAAATCCCCTGGGAATGGAGTCTTGTGGTCCGGGATTTATTTCAACAATTGGAAATATCAACTGGTATTGCGGTTACTGGTCAGTCCTTTTTCCCATAGGAGCCGGCGCCTATCTATTCTATAAAAAGGGATGGTCAGTGATCAAGCTGACACTGGGGATTTATGTAGCAATGGGTTTTGCTACTGGTGTTACCCAGGGAAGTGATAGCGGGATTCTTGTGATAATTGCTTTGATTCTATTACTGGGATGCCTATGTGGAAAAGAAGAATATAGAGTACATAATTATCTGCAGATTTTGTTACTGTTTTGTGGCACTACCATTCTTTTGTATTTGATACAAAAGCTATGGCCGGATCAGAATGAGTATATTACCGATTTTAATACTATGTTAACCGGTACTGCCCTTCCTTTTATAACAGGGCTTCTGGTGTTAGGGTGCTATATCCTATTGACACGAAAGGCAATTGCCACTGTTTTATGTGGATTTTTTGAAAAGGTTTGGGTAATTATTACGGGGTTGACACTTCTGTCACTTTTAACTTTTGCCGTCCTGTTATGCTTAAATAGCTTACGTCCCGGATCCATAGGATCATTATCTGAGAATCCGCTCTTCATTTTTAATGCTGACTGGGCAAGCAGCAGGGGAGCTACCTGGACAGCAGGCGTAAAGACCTGGCTCTCCAATAATATATTACATAAGATATTAGGTGTTGGTCCGGACAGTATGGCAGGATATATTTATAATGGACCGGATGCAGCACTGTTAGAGGAAGTAAAAGCTGTATTTGGACAAAACAGACTTACCAATGCTCATGGAGAATGGATTACCATATTGGCCAACTTGGGAATACTGGGATTGATTGGATTTGGGGGTATGATGGTCAGTGCCATCATTCGGTTTATCAAGGGTTCCAACAGCAACCCCTTATGTGCGGCTTTTGGCATCAGCCTGTTCTGCTATACCATACATAATATTTTCAGTTTCCAGCAGACCATGAATGTAACCCAGATGTTTATTATACTGGCCTTGGGAGAATGCCTCAGAAGGCAAAAGTCCCGACAACAAAATGTTGTCAGGACTGAGGATTTTACTGTTGTTTCTTCTGAATCAGGTCATTGATTTGCTTTGACTTTTTTCTATAATCGTAGATAATTAATGCTGTCAAGATTATATAGAAGATGATAAATTGAATTGTAACCACGAAGATATTGGAAAGTCTAAATCCAAAGAAATGGAAAAAGTATGCACATCCCATAAAAAAGACGTAACAGGATAGTGCATTTGTAATGTGAAAAGCAATATAATGTCTAAAAGGAATGAGTTCTACCAGGTAAGTCACTACATAAAGACCAATACAGCAGCCGGCAAGCTCTACTGCAAAAAGACAAAATCCTGAGGGGTCATTGTGTTGAACGATATTACCGATTGCTCCACTAAGGATGCTGATAAAAAAGGTAAGTGTAATCCAGGGAATTCGGTTGAGCATTTCATTTTTAAAATTTTTCATGGTTATTTCCTTTCTAAGTTAAATTTGTATAGAATTGAGTTTAGAGTTCACAGGCTATTGCTGGTACAGGATATCAATGATTGACTGCCGGCTACAGATTTATGTATTTTATAATGTAGTTACAGCTTTTGTAGTTTTTCCTGGAGAGCTTGGATATAGGTTCTGGCAATAATCAGCTTTTCCTTGTTTTCCAGAGTGCCTTCCAGTCGATGATTGACAATGGGCTGTACGTATTTCAAATAAGTGGTATTTAACAGGCAGCTTTTGCTGATTCGGACAAAAGGGGTATGTACCATCTTTTCTTCCAGAGCCTGCAGGGTTTCTTTTGCCTGATATACTTCTTTTTCATCATAGACATAAGTTTTTCCGTCTACGGACTCCATGTAATAAATCTGTTCTAAGGGAATCTGATGGAGCCTCTTTTCAGAGTCTGTGAGGGTGAGTGAAAAAGAGTATTGCCTGATGTAATCAATTAGCTCATTGATTCGGGGATCTACTCCCGAGCAGTTTATAATAATTTCTGTTTCAGGTAGTTCACTATTATGATGGATTGTAAGTTTCATAACCTCTCCTTTCGGTACCGTTGTATGCATTATAATTGGTAAAAAAATCTATTACAAGCGTGATAGCACCAAATACCCGGAGAGGATGATAAATTACCTTTTCAGCATAAGATTAGATGATTTCATAAGTAAGTATGCTTAATAAGGTTATGCAAAAGGCTTTCTAAAAACGTCAGCACTTGATTTTTGCTTGCAAAAATTTGGAGAAGGGACCTTCTTTGGACTGCTACGTTTTTAGTTAAGCGAGAGCGCGCCTTTTGTGTAACCTTATTAAGCATCCTATAGATAACAAATACCTAATAGTACAGGGGGGAATTGTAGTATGCAGACCAAAATTTTAATTGTGGAAGATGATGCTGATATCAATCAGATTCTGTCTAAAATCATGAAGAAACAGGGCTTTGAAACTGTACAGGCTTTTTCCGGAAGCGAAGCAAGACTTCTGTTTACCATGGAAAAGAACTGGAAGGATGCTTTTGATCTGGTATTATTGGACCTAATGCTTCCAGGCGTTATGGGAGAGGAGCTGATTCGTATGATCAGAGAAAAAAGCGATATTCCTATTATTGTTTTGTCTGCCAAGACAGCGCTGGAATCCAGGGTAAATGCTTTGAATCTGGGAGCAGATGATTATCTGGTAAAACCCTTTGAAAAAGAAGAAGTAATAGCCAGGGTAAATGGAGCGCTCCGCAGGTATCGTGGTATGAATGGAAAATCGGATTTATCTCATTTAGATAAAAACGGAACTGGCAACAGCCATGATGCAGGAGACTCAGATCAAATGAGAGTGACTGGTGCCATGGAAGAAAATAATCCCCAAATAAGCTATAAGGAACTGGTGCTTTATCCGGAAGCCAGAGAAGTGACAGTCTGTGGTACTTCTATATCGCTTACTACCCATGAATTTGAAATCCTGTTGCTGCTCTTACAGAATTCGGGAAAGGTTTTTTCCAGGGAGAGTCTTTATGAGCAGATCTGGCAGGGAGGATATTTTGGAGAAGATAACACTGTGAATGTGCATGTAAGCAATCTACGTAAAAAGATTGCTGCACTGGATAATCAGGAATATATCAAAACAGTATGGGGAATTGGTTTTAAGATGGCATAAATAATAAAGTATTCCCAAACCATTTTGAGAAATTTTACGATTTCTTTAAACTTTCTAAAGTACTTATTTACGGTTCATC
Organism: Lachnospiraceae bacterium; assembly: GCA_035271185.1. GTDB lineage: Bacteria > Bacillota > Clostridia > Lachnospirales > Lachnospiraceae > Acetatifactor. Next base: position 36,448 of record DATERV010000182.1, read on the forward strand.
ATGTATGATTCTTTTGTACCTAGGGGAACAACAAGAAAGTCGAGGAGAATAAAATGAGCGAAGAAATTATAGTAAAATCTCAAAAGCTAACAAAACAATACGGTCAGACAACTGCATTAAAGGATGCTGATATTACCATAAAGAAGGGAAGCATTTATGGCTTGGTAGGAAATAATGGAGCAGGAAAAACCACCTTCCTAAAAATATTGGCAGGTCATATCCATCCCACCAGTGGTACCTTTGTTATGATGGGTGCCGATAATGAACGTGCATACAGGGAAGTCAGAAAGCACACAGGAGCAATTATTGAAAACCCGGGATTTTATCCCAAGCTTACCGCAAAACAGAATCTGGAGTATTATCGAATCCAGAGAGGGATTCCGGGAAAAGACCTGGTGATGGAGATGCTGCGTGAGGTTGGATTGGAAAAAGCTGCTAATAAAAAATTTGATGCCCTATCTCTTGGTATGAAGCAGAGACTGGCACTGGCGCTTACCCTGATGGGAGATCCGGAGCTACTCATTTTAGATGAACCCATCAATGGATTGGATCCTTCAGGAATTATTGAGATCAGAAATTTTTTGTTAAAATTAAATAAAGAAAAAAATGTTACAGTCCTCATTTCCAGCCATATTCTTTCCGAGCTGGAAAATATAGCAACCGATTATGGTTTCCTGAACAAAGGTGAACTGGTAGAACAGGTTTCAGCCAAGATGCTGAGAGAAAAATGTCGTACTTATCTGGAAATCAAGGTTACCAATGCCTCAGAGTATGCAGCATTATTGGAAACAGAAATGCTGTGTACCAATTATAAGGTGCTTCCCGGTAATTGTATTCACATCCTAGAGCATGTGGAAAATGTGAGTGAATACAGTGCACTTGCAGTAAACCATGGTATTGGACTTCTATCCTTTGATATGAAGGAAATCAATCTGGAAAACTATTATATGCGCATGATTGGTGCTGAGAACCAGAACGAAAACGTTCAGAAAGAGGTGTAACATGATAAACTATATTAAGAGTGAATTATATCGTATTATTCGTATGAAAGGTATTTATATACTAGCAATTATTTGTGGAGGATTATTGATTGCCATGAACCTGGTGTTGTTTTTCGCAGGCAGTGGGAAACCGGAGTTTCCTTATGATGCCACAGGTTTCTCTTTCAGTATGGTAGAGGGTAGTGTACAATTTGTGTTTATACTTACATTATGTATAGCCGGTATTATATTTGCTGATGAGTATAAGAATAAAACACTAATGAACAGTATTGCTTTTGGATATTCCAGAATGCAGCTATACTTTGGCAAAATGATTGTTTCTATAATCGTTGCATTTGTAACATTTTCGGTTGTGCTTGGTGTGTTTATTGGCAGTTCCTATCTTCTATTAGAGAATAGTGGAACAGATGCTTTGATCAGTATGTTAAAATGCTATACAGTAGAGTCCATGCTTTTAATTTGCGGAGAAGTGGCAGCTATTACCCTGTTGTTCATTTTAAATTCTTTTAGTGGTGCAACCTGGGCATGGATTGGTATTTTCTTAGGGGTTCCTTCTGCTGCAGCCCTTCTTGGAATGAAGTTTACTTTCTTTCGTTGGTTGAATGGCTGGCTGGTTTATAGCATAACTGGAGAACAGTCTATAGTTGAGGGCAACCCTGTAATGATTTATCAAACTGCAGAAGGTGTACAGAAATGCTTGTTTGCTGGTGCTTTAGGAACGCTTGTATTTTTAGTGATTGGTGTATTGGTCTTACGTAAGAAAGAATTAAAGTAATAGGGTAATGCTAGCAACTGTGAGATTTCTATAAAGGTATATGTGAAGAAAAGGAGACGCAGCTTATGGGAGAAATAATTGCAATTATTATTTTAATACTGATTGCAGGATTCTATATGTTGCGTTTCTATTTTTTGAAGGCGAATATCAGAAAAGCCACCAGACAGCTTAAAGAAATAGCTAAGGATCCTGAAGCCAATCAAATCTTATTAATTTCCTACCCTGATAAAGAAGCGGAGTATTTTTTGGAAGTAATGAATGAATATATTACACTCACCAGAAAAAACAAAATTCGTTTTGACAGAAGAGAGAAGGAGCTTCGTGCACAAATTGAGAGTATCAGTCATGATCTTCGGACTCCATTAACCGCAATTATTGGATATCTGGAACTTTTGGATCTAAATTCTATAGGTGAAGAAAATCAGGAAATGATAGATGCAGTAGGGAAGAAAGCCAGAACCTTGCAGTCCTTAATTGGTAATTTTTACGACCTATCCAGACTGGAAATGGATGATTATCACCTTCAAATGGAGAAGATGGACTTGGTCCGCTTTACCAAGGAGACCACTCTTTTATCCTATCGGTCCTTTGAACAAAGGGGACTTTCTGTAGAATTACATTTGGAAGAGGAGTACTATATTTCGGCGGATGTTGGTGCTATGGAGAGAATTTTTAGCAATATGCTTCAGAATGCCCTGCGTTATGCAAAGAGTTATCTTCATATCACTGTGACCAGGACAGGTAATACCATTCATCTGACTTTTGTAAATGATTGTGAATCATTAAGGCCGGAGGATGCTACCCATATATTTGAAAGATTCTATGTAAATGAAAAATCCCGTACCAGTCAGAGTACTGGCATAGGTTTAACAATCAATAAATTGCTTGCAGAAGCCATGAATGCTACTGTGGAAGCAGGAATGTCAGGTAATGAGTTATCTATTACTTATCAATTTAGAGAGACATTTTAATAAAAATCTATTTTTAGCATACTTATTTAATGAAGCTGATGAACCTGAAAAGTCATGTTTTGTAGATAAGTAAATATAAACTTCTGTATAGTAACACTTGACAATAATAAAGCATAACTTTATAACAAGCAAAATATTATTAGATGGATTGTCAACAGTTTCCTAGACAATTTTTTTAAGGGTGTTCATCCGGTACTTGACTGGTGTTAGATAGCCAAGAGAGGAATGAATCCTGTGATTATTAAACCAATTCACATAATCAGCAAGCTGCAGTTTTAGGGCTG
>DATERV010000183.1:0-33202 GCA_035271185.1 Lachnospiraceae bacterium
CGATTGGAGATAAAAAGACTGCCTTGTTTCTGATTATGTCAGATACAGATGGAACCTTTAATTTCCTGATATCTATGATTTATACCCAGCTCTTTAATCTTCTGTGTGAAAAAGCAGACGATGTGTATGGGGGAAGATTACCGGTTCACGTAAGATGCTTAATTGATGAGGCAGCAAATATCGGACAGATTCCAAATCTGGAAAAGTTGGTAGCAACTATCCGATCACGAGAAATATCGGCTTGTCTGGTACTGCAGGCGAAGAGCCAGCTGAAAGCAATTTATAAGGATAATGCAGATACCATTATCGGAAATATGGATTCACAAATATTCTTAGGAGGCACAGAACAGACAACCCTGAAAGACCTGAACGCGACTCTTGGTAAAGAGACAATTGATATGTATAACACAGGCGAGAGCAGGGGAACGAGTCAGAGCTATAACCTAAATTATCAGAAGCTAGGCAAAGATTTAATGAGTATCGATGAATTGGCAGTCATGGACGGATCTAAGTGTATTGTACAGGTTCGTGGTGTAAGACCATTTTTATCAGGCAAATATGATCTGACGGCACATCCTAATTATGGATTAACTGCAGATGCAGATAAAAGGAACTGGTTTGATGTAGAGAAGTTCCTAAACCTCAATTTCATATTGAGAGCCGATGACGAGTATGAAGTCATCGACGTAACTGAGTAGGAAACACATTCGCTTTAATAGCAGATGTGCTTTTTTATGCCCGAAAGGGCAGCTGTGCGCACAGTCTTCTGATCACTGCAGAGGTTAGGAGAGTCACTATAAACGATAACAAATAACAAAACAATGGAGGAAATCACTATGGCATTTTTCACATCAGCAGTAGGAACACTGCAGACATTAGTAGTAGCACTTGGAGCAGGTCTTGGAATCTGGGGAGCAATCAACCTTATGGAAGGATACGGCAATGATAACCCAGGTGCAAAATCACAGGGTATGAAACAGCTTATGGCAGGTGGTGGTGTAGCACTTATTGGAACTACACTCGTACCATTACTTTCAGGCTTATTTTAAGGAGGATTAAATGCAGAGCATAATTCAGCAGCTTGAGGACTGGATTGCTGGTGTGCTTGTAGGCGGTATTATGAGCAATTTGACTAGTATTTATGATTCGGTAAATACACAGGTGGGTCAGATTGCGACACAAGTTGGAACTTCTCCGGCGAATTTTTCGCCGGGGATCTTTAACCTGATTCGAAATGTTTCAGAAACAGTGATCATGCCGATTGCAGGAATCATTCTGACATTTATCGCATGCTATGAGCTGATTCAGCTAATCATTAGTCACAACAATTTATCAAATTTTGAAACATGGATATTCTTCAAATGGATATTCAAAACCTTTGTAGCAGTAGAACTGATTACAAACACCTTTACCATATGCATGGCAATCTTTGATGTGGCACAGCATGTGGTCACACAAAGTGGAGGAATTATTGCAGGTAGTACCTCTATTGATGCCTCTACGTTATTGTCGATGCAGACTACACTTGAGGCGATGGGTCCAGGTGAACTCATGGGAATCTATATGCAAACACTAATCATCAGGCCGGTTATGAGTATATTAGCAATCATTATCTTTGTAATTGTCTATGGCAGGATGATAGAAATCTATTTGTCGGTAAGCCTTGCACCAATTCCATTTGCAACCTTTGGCAACAGAGAACAGAGCATGATGGGACAAAATTATGTGAGAAGTCTATTTGCACTTGGCTTCCAGGGATTCCTGATTATGATCTGTGTGGGAATGTACGCAGTACTGATTCAAACAGTAGCATTTTCCTCAGATATTATTGGTTCCTTGTGGGGTGTGATGGGGTATACAGTACTACTCATTTTTACACTATTTAAAACTGGTTCCTTAGCGAAATCAGTATTTCATGCACATTAAGGTATGTATGAACAACACGCAAAATTTGCGACAACTGGAAAGGAGAAAAAATGGCATCTTATATTTCAGTACCAAGGGATTTAACCAAGGTCAAATCTAAGGTGATGTTTAATCTAACGAAACGACAGCTCATATGCTTTACGGTGGCGGCACTTCTGGGAGTACCGTCTTTCTTTTTGCTTAAAAAGATAGGAAGCACCAGCATGGCAGCCATGGGAATGATGGTTATTATGATGCCGCTGTTTTTCTTGGCGATGTATGAGAAAAATGGTCAACCGTTAGAAATTATATTAGGTCACTTTATTAGGGCGATTTTCATCAATCCGAAGATTCGACCTTATCAAACAAACAATTATTATGCGGTCTTAATGAGACAGGCAAAAGTAGAAGAGGAGGTAGCAAGCATTGTTAAACATGATGAAAAAGATGTTCCACAAGGAGCAGAGAGAGCTTTCCATGCCAGAGCATCTAAGTAAGAGTGAACAGGCTAAGATACGAGAAATAATGAAGGAAGCAAAAAGAGATGACGGAGTGCCAAGGACAGCACAGCAGTCGATTCCCTTTGATCGTATGTTTCAGGATGGAATCTGCAGAGTGAATGGGAATTACTACACCAAGACAGTGCAGTTTCAGGATATTAACTATCAATTAGCCCAGCAGGAGGATAAAACGGAGATTTTTGAGGAATGGTGTGCATTTTTGAATTTCTTTGATAGCTCTGTACACTTTGAATTATCTTTTATGAATATGGCAACAGATGCAGAAAGCTTTAGTAAAAGCATTGCAATTCCCCATAAGAAGGATGATTTCAATGGTGTGCGGGATGAATATAGCACCATGCTATTTCGCCAGATGGAAGGAGGTAACAATGGATTAACGAAGACCAAGTATTTAACCTTTGGCATCCAGGCAGATTCCATGAAGGCAGCCAAACCTAGACTTACGCATATTGAGATGGATTTACTCAATAACTTTAAGAGACTTGGTGTTATGGCAAGAACCATGAATGGTAGAGAACGATTAGAACTGATGCACGCACAGTTTCATATGGGAGATCAGGAAAGATTCATGTTTGATTGGAACTGGCTTGTGGGAAGCGGATTATCCGTAAAGGATTTCATTGCACCTAGCTGCTTTGCTTTCAAGAACGGAAGAGTTTTTCAGATGGGAAGCATGTATGGAAGCATGAGCTTCTTATCTATCACAGCTTCTGATATCAGTGATCGTCTGTTAGCAGACTTCCTGGGAATGGAGTCTAGTCAGATTGTTACCATGCACATTCAATCTGTTGATCAAAATGAGGCGATTAAGACCATTAAGCATACTATTACAGAGCTGGACCGCTCTAAGATTGAGGAGCAAAAGAAGGCAGTGAGATCTGGGTATGATATGGATATCATTCCATCTGACCTTGCAACCTATGGAAAGGATGCAAAGGCTCTTTTAAAGGAGCTGCAGAGCCAAAATGAGCGTATGTTTTTGCTGACCTTCCTTATCATGAACACTGGACGTACTGAGCAGGAGCTAGAGAATAACGTATTTCAGGCTAGTTCCATTGCACAGAAGCATAACTGCAATTTGGTTCGATTGGACTTTCAACAGGAGCAGGGACTTATGAGCTCTTTGCCACTTGCTAATAACCTGATAGAGATTCAAAGGGGTATGACCACTAGTAGCACAGCTATTTTTGTACCCTTTACAACGCAGGAGTTATTCCAGAGTGGAAGTGAGTCACTGTATTATGGTTTGAATGCCTTATCCAATAACTTGATTATGGTAGATCGAAAGAAGCTGAAGAATCCCAATGGATTAATCCTTGGTACGCCGGGTTCAGGTAAGTCCTTCGCTGCCAAGAGAGAGATTGCGAATGCGTTTCTCGTGACAGATGACGATGTGATTATCTCAGATCCGGAATCAGAATATAGTCCACTTGTTGAGAGGTTTGGGGGACAGGTCATTAAGATTAGTCCTACTAGTCCACAGTATATCAATCCTATGGATATCAATATGAACTACTCTGATGATGACAATCCGATTGCATTGAAAGCAGATTTTATACTTTCTCTATGTGAGTTGATTGTAGGAGGAAAGGAAGGGCTTCTTCCTGTAGAAAAGACAGTAATTGATCGATGTATTCATCAGATTTATCAGAAGTATTTTGAAAATCCGGTACCAGAGAAAATGCCGATTCTGGAGGATTTATACAATTCCTTGTTGAAGCAGGATGAGGCAGAGGCGCGACATGTCGCAACAGCACTTGAAATCTATGTTACTGGTTCCTTAAATGTATTCAATCATAGAACGAACGTGGATATTACCAATCGATTAGTTTGCTATGACATTAAGGACCTTGGTAAGCAGCTAAAGAAAATTGGCATGCTGGTAGTGCAGGATCAGGTATGGGGAAGAGTTACAGAAAATCGTAGTATGGGACGTTCTACCAGATATTATATGGATGAAATGCACTTGCTTCTTAGAGAGGAGCAGACAGCAGCCTATACAGTAGAAATCTGGAAGCGTTTTAGAAAATGGGGTGGTATTCCTACAGGAATTACCCAGAATGTCAAAGATCTATTAGCTTCTAAGGAAGTGGAAAATATCTTTGAGAATAGTGATTTCATTTATATGCTGAATCAGGCAGTAGGAGATCGACAAATCCTTGCAACGCAGTTAAATATCAGTCCTCATCAGCTCTCTTATGTTACACATTCGGGAGAAGGTGAAGGGCTTTTATTTTTTGGAAATGTTATTTTGCCTTTCGTGGACCGATTCCCAACAGACCTGGAATTATACAGAATCATGACCACAAAACTTACGGAAGTAATGGAAGCAAAGGAGTCGTAGGAAATGGATGAAAGAAGGAAAAAAGCTGAGAAGCCCACCGGAACAAAACAAAAAACGCTAGGGGATAAATTAAAAAATGAAACCTCTAGTGGAGAAGCCATGCGTAAGAAGCTACGACATGGAAAAGCAGATAATACCTTGACCAGAGAAGAGGCTAAAAAGCTTCAAAAGGTAAAGAAGCAAGGTAGAAGAAAAATGTATGCTGAAACCGTAGTGTCAGCCCAGGTTCATCATAAGATTTCGCAGCAGGAGGATGAAAATGTAGGTACTGAAAGCTTGAATCGTGGAACACAGGCCACAGAAGTAGCTATCCAAAAGGTGAAGCAAAATCATTACAGTAACAAGCTTCATGAAAAAAAGGTTCAGGAGAGAGCTACAGAAGATGCTTCGAAAAAAGCATCTTCTTCCTCCTCCAATAAGGCATCTCGCGAATTACAGAAAAAACGTGTGAGAAAAGAGATGGAGTCAGCTGCACAAAAAAAGACAGTGAGAGACAATGCCAATCGCTTTGGAAATCTCAGTAAGAAATTTGTTGATAAGGCAGAGGAGCTTACTGGAATGCTGGCAGAATATCTTGCGGAGAACCCAACCGTAATATTATGGATTGCTTTGATTAGTTTGATTCTAATCATTGTGATAGGCGGTCTTTCTTCTTGTTCTATGATGGGTGCCGGTGTTGGTAATGTGACTGTAGCAACCTCTTTTACAGCAGAAGATAGTGAGATTCTAGCAGTGGAGCAGGCTTATAAGCAATTAGAGTCAGACCTTCGGGCAACCATTGCAGGAGTTCCGGCATCTCATCCTGGCTACGATGAATATCGTTACACCTTAGCGGAAATCGGACATAATCACTTCCAGCTAGCGGCAGTGTTAACTGTGCTATATGAGGATTACACCAGAGCTGAGGTACAGGCTATGATACAAAGTATTTATGAGGCGCAGTATACCCTAACCTTTCAGGAGATTGTTGAAGTTAGGACTAGAACGGAAACAAGAACTGGACACAGAACGATTCATCATGAAGATGGAACAACGAGTACGGAAAGCTATACCTATGAGGTGGAGGTGGAATATAACTACTATATTCTACAAACTACGCTTACCAACAACACGTTGGATACTGTAATTAGAGGCTTAGGTCTTACTACAGATCAGATGCAAAGATATGAATTGTTGCTAGAAACCTATGGTAATAAGCCAGGAATATTTGGGGATGACATTTATTCAGAGGTAAATCCCGGCGAATATCAGGATTATGATATTCCACCAGAAGCATTAACCGACCAGAGATTTGCCAAAATGATTCAGGTGGCAGAGAGATATCTTGGTTATCCTTACGTGTGGGGTGGCTCAAGTCCAAGTACCAGCTTCGATTGCTCCGGATATGTGAGCTATGTCATTAACAATTGTGGAAATGGATGGAGTATGGGAAGGCAGACCGCAAACGGTTTACTTGGTCATTGTACTAGAGTTTCGAGGGCAGATGCAAAGCCAGGAGATTTAATTTTCTTTCAAGGAACCTACGAGGTTAGAGGTGCTAGTCATGTTGGAATCTATGTTGGAAATGGAATGATGATTCATTGTGGAAACCCGATTCAATATGCATCTATTAACACAACCTATTGGCAGAATCATTTTTTAACCTTTGGCAGAATTAATTAGGAAAGAGAGGACTTAGATATGTATGAGAGATTAGACAAAATTCGTGGAGAGCTTGATCGCGCAAAGCAGCGCAGAGCGGAAGCGGAAGCAAAAGTAAAGGCTTTGGAGGAGAAGCTACGTGAAGCAGAGAACACACAGGTATTAGCAGATGTAAATGCCTTAAAGCTGACACCGGAACAGGTAGCACAGTTTTTACAGCTGGCAGCATCAGGACAATTACCCTTAAATGGAAGTGCTGCGCGTGTTACAGAAGCAAGCTTTACCCAGAGTAGCAGAGGATACAGTGACAACCCATCGAATGAAGAGATGGATAACTTAGAAGATGATATGGAGGATATCAATGATGAAGACAACTAAATTAAATAAGAGATTAACCGGAGCAGTTGCAATTGCAGCTGCTTTTATTATGAGCGCAGCTCCTATAACAGTATTTGCACAGGTTCCAGAATGCATCTGTGAAAAGAAATGCACTGAGGATTCTATCAATCCAGACTGCCCTATTTGCAGGGAGGACTTTACTCTATGTGAAGGTGTAGAACCGGAGGTTGAGCCAGAGCCAGAGCCAGAGGAAACCTTTGGTCCCCTTACACCAGATGGAAACCTGAATTTGGTGGACGATTACGGTTCCATAGAGGCAGGTGGTAAGCAATTTATCACAGTAGTAACAAAATCAGGGAACTATTTCTATATCATCATAGATCGTGATGATGAGGGAGATGAAACAGTTCACTTCTTAAATATGGTAGATGAAGCAGATTTGCTTAAGCTGATGGATGACGAGGAAGCCCAGGCTTATATCGATTCCATTGCCGGAACGCAGGAGAAGGTTGAAGAGGTAGAAGAGACACCTACGGAGGAAGCTCCGGAAACAGAGGAACCTGGAGTGGAAGAGAAGAAATCTTCAAAAACAGGTCTTTTAGTATTTCTGCTATTTGCAACAGTTGGCGGTAGCGGTGGCTATGTATATCTGAAATCTAAGAAGAAAGATACTAAGAAACCTGGACCGGATCCAGATGTTGATTATACCGATGAGGAAGAGGATTACCTGGCAGGATTATCTGAGGATGATGATTTTGAAGAGGAAGAAGTGGAGGAAGAGTCTGATGGCGAAGAAAACTAGATATTTGGAGTATACAAAAGGGATCCAGAAAATTAAGAGAGGACAGAAAACAGAGAGTAGATCCACTGTAAAATCTGTTCTTCAGAAGCTTAAGGATTTGAAAGACCAGGAGTTTGATGTGAATATTCCAATTGGAGGAGAAGATGGAGAATAGGTGGAATCGTGACTTAAGACAGGTGGCAGTACGTATGGTTGACTTGCCACCGCTTGTTAGTGAGGAGCCACTTAGTAATCCGCAGGCAGTGATTAAACTGCTTGCGGATACCTTCCATGAGTATGACAGAGAAGTGGTTGCCATTGTGAACCTAAAAAGCAATTTACAACCAATTAGCATGAATATTGTTAGCATGGGAGCATTAGATCAGAGCGTCGTACATCCACGTGAGGTCATGAAAACGGCGATTCTCTCAAATGCTGCATCCATCCTAATGGTACACAATCATCCCTCTGGAAAAACGGAGCCAAGCAAACAAGACATATTGATAACAGACCGCATAAACCAGGTATGCGAACTAATGGGAATTCCTTTACTAGACCATGTAATTGTTGGCCCAAGGGATTCCTATTATTCGTTTAAGGAAAAAGAGGTAATGCCTATCTCAAGGATGAATTTAACGGATGACCTTGAAAGAATAGAATTGGAGGGATTAAAGGTGGCAGAGACAGCAAGCGTAAGTAAATCAGATAAAACAGATAGTAAAAAGATTTTGAGTTTTACAGTTGTAGAATGTGGAGAATTTCATGATTTGGGTGAACTGCATGAAAATATAGCAACGCTTAAGGAGGCGATTGATATATTTGATCAGATTCCACCTGGTCGCAGGAATGGAATTCCAACAATAGCAGTAAGAGTAACAGATGCAGAGAATCCAGAATTGTTTACTGAAATTGATATCATGACAGATAAAAGAATTGATGTAGATATTCTGGGATATGTTCCAGACATTGGAGAAAATGGACAGGCGCAGTTTGCTATTTCAGAAATGATCCATCAGTTCCCGGAGAAAGAGATTATTGGCAAGGTGCCAGAGGCTATTGAGAAAAAGGTACAGATAATCGAATCCAGGGAAAAACAGTCAGAGCAGTTAAAGGAAGTCATGACACAGTTAGAACAGGGAGTTCAGGGTGTATTTAACAGTGAGGATTATAAAAGATTCTTAGATGTTATGGCAAAACTTCCAAAGTATTCTCTTAACAATATGCTTCTAATTGCCATGCAGTCAGAAGGTAAAGCTTCCATGTGCCAGAGTTTCACAGGTTGGAAAGCTATGGGCAGGTTTGTAAAGAAAGGCGAGAAGGGAATAAAGATTCTGGCACCATCGCCCTATACCATACAGCGTGAGCAAAATAAGATTGATAAGGCTACAGGACAGCCAGTGTTTGATCAGGATGGAGAACCGGTAAAAGAACAGGTAGATATTACAATGAATGCTTTCAAGGTAGTACGTACCTTTGATATTTCACAGACAGATGGAAAAGAGATTCCGAGTATTGGAGTAAATGAGCTAGTCGGTAATATTGAAGGCTATGGCACTTTAATGGAAGCTTTGAAAAAGGTATGTCCGGTTCCTATTTCTTTTGAAGATATCGATAGCGGAGCCAAAGGCTTCTACCATCAGATGGAAAAAAGAATTGCAATTCAAGATGGCATGAGTGAAGTACAGACTGTGAAAACGGCCATTCATGAAATGGCACATCAGAAGCTACATGCAAAAGATGATATCAACATACTTGATGCCATCCAGAGTAGAAACAGTAAGGAAGTAGAAGCCGAGAGTGTAGCTTATGCGGTATGCCAGCATTATGGAATCAATACATCAGATTATTCCTTTGGATATGTGGCAGGATGGTCCGAAGGGAAGGAACTTCCAGAATTAAAGAAATCCCTAGATACCATCAGAGTAGCAGCTGCAGAAATGATTACATCCATTGATACAGAATTAGAACATGTGAGAGAAACGATTTCATTAGGAGCAGACGCTTTTACAAAAATATATATGGAAGATCAAGATAGAGGGAATCTGATGATAGGAGAATATGCATCTTCTCTAAGCATTGATTCTAATCTGAGCAAAGATGCCGTTCTTGAGATTCAGGACAAAATAGAAACTTTCCTTAAAACAGACGTTCATTCAGAGGATGAAATTAAAGAGTTGGGAAAAGAACTCTTGACTGCTGGAAAGAGAGATGATGGAGAATTCTATTTTAATGGAGAGAATCTTTTGGGTGAAAAAGGTGCAACAGCATCAACAGTAGATAATCAACCATTTAAAGAAGAGGAACCAGAGGAGAAAAGAAGCAAGAGAAAACCTTCTGTTAGGAAAAAGGTTCAGCAGACCAAAGGAAAAGTAGTAAAGCAGCCTGTTAAGAAAACAAAAGTGAAGGAGGAAGCCTGTGTATAAATTAGTAATTGCAGAGAAACCATCGGTGGCACAGTCCATCGCAAAAGTAATTGGAGCAACGAACAGAGAAGATGGATACCTAGAGGGAAATGGGTATATCGTCAGCTGGTGCGTGGGGCATTTAGTAGAACTGTCAGCACCAGAGTGTTATGACGAGAAATATGAGAAGTGGAGATACGCGGATCTACCGATTCTTCCTACAGAATGGAAATATCAGATATCAGAAGCCACGAAGAAACAGTTTAAGATATTGAAGGATTTAATGAAACGTGATGATGTGGAGAGTCTGGTGGAAAGTACAGATGCTGGAAGAGAAGGAGAACTAATTTTCAGACTTGTCTATGATCAGGCGGGATGTACAAAACCTTATGAACGATTGTGGATATCTTCCATGGAAGACAAAGCAATTGAGGATGGTTTTGCGAATCTAAAGGATGGAACAGAATATGAGGCATTGTATCAGGCAGCAATTAGCCGTGAACGTGCAGATTGGATCGTCGGGATGAATGCAACCCGGCTTTTTTCAACTCTATATGGTCAGACCTTAAATGTGGGACGCGTTATGACGCCAACCCTTGCAATGCTAGTTGCTAGGGAAGCTGAGATTAGCGGTTTTACACCAGAACCTTTTTATTCTGTGGGAATTCATGTGGGTGGAGTAGCTGCAGTCAGTGAACGTTTTAAAAATAAAGCAGATGCAGAGACCGTATTATCAAAAGTTCAGAATGCAAAGGATGCAGTTGTTGCAAAAAATACAACAGCTGAAAAGAAGGAGAAGGCACCACAGCTCTATGATCTTACTAGCTTACAGAGAGATGCTAATAGAATGATGGGATTTACAGCGCAGCAGACCTTGGATTATACACAGAGTCTATATGAGAAAAAGCTTGTAACCTATCCAAGGACGGACAGCCGATTTCTAACAGAGGATATGGAAGCTACACTTCCTACTCTTGCTTCGAAGATGACTGCAAAATTTGGCTATACTAAAAATCTGGTCATGAACAGCAAGCAGGTCATCAACAGTAAAAAGGTAAGCGATCATCATGCGATTATTCCAACAGTGAATGTAGCAGAGGTTGATTATGGAGAACTACCTTCCGGAGAACAGAAAATCCTGAAACTGATTACCGCCAGATTACTAGCAGGTATTGGTAATCCATGCATCAGCCAGGAAACAGAATTGGAGTTCTTATGTGCTGACCATATCTTCAAAGCAAAAGCAAAGGTCGTTTCTGATCCAGGCTGGAAAGAAATCGAGAGCTGGGTGCTTGGGTTAAAAGCAGAATCATCCGCTTCCGATGGGGATGAGATGGAGCGTAATAAAGATTTCGTATTACAGGGTGTCTTTGATCAGGGTAAATCCTTTCCAGTACAAAAACCGGAACTGAAGGAAGGGAAGACTTCGCCTAAGAAACATTTTACAGATGTAATACACTTTGAGAGTAGGCAGTGGAAATATTCAAAATGCAAAGGAGCAGGATAGCAATGAAAATCAAGGATAAGAGATTTAAAATCACAGCTTTATATGAGCGACTCTCAAAGGATGATGAGGTGCAGGGAGAGTCAAACAGTATCGTCAATCAGAAGCGGATGTTGACACAGTATGCAGAACAGCATGGGTATGAGAATATCGAGCATTACACGGATGACGGATGGACTGGCACAAACTTTGACAGACCCGACTGGAAGAGAATGCTTGCAGATATTGAAGCAGGCAAGGTGGGAACAGTCATTGTAAAGGACATGAGCCGTATCGGTAGAGATTATTTGCAAGTAGGATTTTACACAGAAGTCATGTTTCGGGAAAAGGGAGTGCATTTTATAGCGATTTCCAATGGTGTTGACAGCGAGCGCAGGGAGAGTGCAGAATTTGCCCCATTCTTGAACATTATGAACGAGTGGTATGTGCGTGATACCAGTCGGAAGATAACAACGGTGTTAAAGGCAAGAGGTATGAGTGGGAAAGCACATACAACCAACCGCTGTTGCTATGGATATAAGAAGAGTGCAGATAACCCCGATAAATGGGTAATTGATGAAGAAGCTGCCGAGGTTGTTCGTAGGATATTTAATATGTGTCTGAATGGGAAAGGCCCCTATCAGATTGCAAGGGAACTGGCAGAGGATAAGGTGGAAAGACCCGAATATTATTTGGGTATTCGTGGCAGGGGAGTTAATATAAAGTCATTTGATATGGAACATCCGTATATGTGGAGAGGTGGCACTGTTAAGACCATATTAACAAGAATGGAATACACTGGATGTACTGTTAATTTTAGAACAAAAAAGGAGTCGTACAAGGATAAGCGACCTACTAA
Organism: Lachnospiraceae bacterium; assembly: GCA_035271185.1. Lineage (GTDB taxonomy): Bacteria > Bacillota > Clostridia > Lachnospirales > Lachnospiraceae > Acetatifactor. The sequence continues at coordinate 12,276 of DATERV010000183.1, forward strand.
AGTAGACTCATCCGAATGGATTATCTTTGAAGATACCCAAGAACCGATTATCGACAAGCATACATGGGAAACAGTGCAGAAGCTGTTAGATACTCCAAGAAGAAAAGGTGTATTTGAGGAGAATAATCCTCTTACCGGTAAAGTGTTTTGTGCAGATTGTGGAGCAAAAATGTATCATCACAGAAATGCGCAGGGAATATGGAAAAAGAATTATTTTAAGGCAGGGGAGATGATATATCATGCACCCGAAGATAGGTACGATTGCTCCAACAATATAAGGGGTAGACAACGTTATGAAAAATTATGTTGCAGTCATTCCATTACTACAAAGGCGCTGGAAACGCTTGTGTTGGAAACCATAAAAAGAACTTGTGATTATGCGGCGGAAAATGAAGCAGAGTTTAGGGAAAAGGTATGCAGTATCTCCGAAGAACAGCAGGGAGAATTATCTGTCAGACTGGAGAAAAGGCTTGCCAAAAAGCAGAAACGAGTGAATGAAGTCAATCGTCTGATAAAGAAGCTGTATGAGGACAATATCAGCGGTAAATTGAACGATAAACGCTTCAATGCCATGCTAAGTGATTATGAGTCGGAGCTTGAAGCGTTGGAAGAGGATATTGACAGAGATAATGCTGAATTAGAGGGCATGAGTGCTAAGAAAACGGATGTGGATGTGTTCATGGAGCTTGTAAAAAAGCATACGACATTCGAGGAACTGACACCAGCCATACTGAATGAATTTGTTGATAAAATCATGGTATATAAGGCAGTCGGAAGTGGTGCAAACAGAACGCAGGATGTAGATATTTATTTGAACTATATCGGCAGATTTGTAGTTCCCGAAGTGGTTGTGGAGCTGACGGAAGAGGAGAAGTTGGCAGAAGCCAAAAGGCAGGAGAAACTGGAGAAAAAGCGAGCAAGTAACCGCAAATATATGGCACGAAAAAGAGAAGAAGCGAAGAAAGCGTGGGCAGAAATAGAAGCGGAGAAAGCAAAGGCAGTAGGGCAATAATTTGATAATAATTATCGTGAGTTTGCGATTGTGAAAATGGCAGACGAGGAAATTATCAAGTGAATAATTAGGAATGGTTTTGCTATGATATTTAACGAGCAAAATCAGAATAAAAAGGCATTCAAAACGGACAGTGGAACATGTTTGTAGTGGATGTCTTTTTTGTGGTCTTGTCAGTGCAACCTTCCCTTCCCTTTCCTTCTCTTTCTCTTCCTAGAGAAAAAACGAAAAAGAAAAGCAGAAAAGAAAGAACCAAAGAAAAGAATAAAAGAAAAAGATAAAAAGAGATATACCATCTCAATCTTATCCTATCCCATCCTATCCGCCTGCCTACGGCAGGCTTTATTATTTGCCCGTCAAAAGTACGAGTCTAGAGTCGCCCAAAATACGAGTCAGAGAGAAAGGAGTGGTTTAATGGGCAGTTTATCCAAGTATGAGCAGGAAACGGTCATCAATTTTAATGCAGGGGAGCAGACAGCAGTTGTTTATACCCGAGATAAGGCAGTTATGAGAAAACTTGACGCATTAGTTATCGCATTCCCAGAGGTTTATAAGCTGGTGGGTGAAACAGATATTGATAAGACCTATTCCATGCCGAAATCATGCGTTAGTTATCGTAAACCGAGGAAACTGAATGATAAATACAGAGAACTAAAAAGAGTGCAAATGAAACAGTATAATATGCAAAGGTAAAATGTTGAAAAACTGTGTGTTTAGTGGTATAATTGGCTTGCTTGATGAGAGCGCAAATTTGAATTTGGCGATTTGGTAAATTCCAATTTAAATGATGATGAAAGTGCGTTTTATATGAATAAAATGAGGTTGACAAGAGATAAAAAATGGTATTTTGAGAATTATCCATATCATCAAATGAGAATGGATAATGAACTATTATCTGGGTGGGTTTCAATTATTTATCTGACTGATGGAGAAACAAGATATTGGGAGTATGAGAAGGCTGGTCGTATACCAGTATGTGGAAAAAATATGATTTGGCTTACTATTATTCCTGATGGAAAGTCAAGATGTATTGGAACATATTTACTTCCCAATAGGCGTGTAAGTACTTGGTACATTGATGTTATTGAAGAAATCGGTATAGATGATGACGGGATTCTTTTTTATATAGACAAATATCTTGATGTTATGCTTACACCACAAGGGGACATATGTGTAAAGGATAGAGATGAATTGGATTCAGCATATCAGTCCGGCGAATTGAGTAAGAAACAGTATGATGATGCTATTCTCGAAGGGGAAAAGATAATTAGAGAATTAGCTTCTGATATTGAAAAAACTGAGAAATATTGTATTGAAATATTGAACAGAGCAGAAACAATGATTAAAGATGATGTATTCACTGTTTTTTTAGATATAGATGGAGTTCTGGATATTTATAATCCTAATAAGAATATACAGGAATTATTACCTCAAGCAATAGATTACTTAAAGACTTTTGTCGATAGAACAATGGCTAAAGTAGTTATTGCCTCTGATTGGAGATATGGGGCTTCTAAATATAGAGAAAAAGCAATAGCACTTGGGTATAATAATCAAATTGCTCTTTGGAACGAGCTATCAGCTGCTTTTAAAAAGTATGAAATAACCATATCAGATGTAACTCCATGGGATGAAAACTTCAAAAATAGAACAGAGGAAATTAAGCAATATCTAAATATGAATCCATCGATTCGCAGATACGTAATATTTGATGATTGCTATGGGGATGATTATAGCAGTGATAAGAGGATTCAAGAGCATTTAATCTTTGTGGATGCACTTAAAGGATTACAAATTGAAAATGTTTTGCAGGCGTGTAGAGTAATGAATAATGTAAGTATATCGGACAACAGCAAACTATAGTTTGTTCTCTCAAGTGGATAGCTTTGGAAATTGTAATTTTATCTTTGCAAGTAAGGCGACAACTTTCAGGTTTCACCGCATTTTAATTTAATATTGAACACCTAAAGGTGGCATGGAAAATTATAAAACCATGACCACCTTTTTTGTTACAAAAAATCAAGAAAAAGGAGATTGAAATTATGTTACAGAACAATGAAAAAACAGCAGAGGTATTAAAGGCAGAGAAGATTGTGGAGCAGGCAAAGGCAAGGCTTGCAGAAGCTAAGAGAAAGGCAAGTCAGCAGAAGCGCAAAGAGGAAAATCAGCACAAGTACATGATGGGTGGTATTGTTCATAAATACTTTCCAGAGTGCTACCAGTTTGACGAGCAGGAGCTGAACAGAATTATTGCTTCGGGGATGAAGTCGGAGCAGTGCCAGCGCATTATTGAAATCGTGAAAAAAGAAAGTGCTGAAAAGCGTGAGAATGCAGTTGTAAAAGCTGAAAGTGAGGTGGCAGGGGATGAAGGTGCTGGCAAGAGCGAAAATGCCTAAGACCAGTCAACGAGATTTTCTCGTTGCGCACAGATATACCATCTGCGATGGTATGTGCGCTCTCCGAGGGGTCTTGCAGACAGCTATTGCCTGCCGAGGGCAGTCAAAAGGGAACACTGCGTTTTCCCTTCGGTGCAGAGGATGCACCTACCCATTTGCATACTTTGCGTTCAGTGAAACTCCAAAAAGCGGAGCTTCACTGCCCACAAAGTCAGCCGATACCGCACAATCCACAGTATCGGTCAGCCATAGCACTTGCATGAGAGAGAGGTGTTGCTATGGCTGTTAAAAACCTAAGTACCCGAGTTGCCATTATCGGGAGAGGTGCAAAGTGCAGAGGTGGCTCATCCGCAGTTGATAGGTCAGCATATATCAGCCGTACCACCATGTACTCTGAATATGACGGAACAACCTATTACCCGAAGTATACCGAGGATTTGGTGCATAATGAGGTCATGCTTCCGGTCAATGCACCAGCAGAATATTCAGACCCATCGGTGCTATGGAACTCCGTTGAAATGAGGGAGAGTAAATCTGCCAAAGCACAGCTGGCGAGGTCATATAAAATTAATCTGCCGAATGAGTGGAGTTATGAGCTTGCCATAGAGGTAATGAGGGATTATGTGAAAAGGAACTTTGTGGATGACGGAATGTGTGCGCAGTTTGCCATCCATGACTCTGAAAATCCGAATACGCACCAGCGTAATCTTCACTGCCATATTATGCTTACCATGCGCCCGATTTTGGAAGATGGTTCATGGGGAGATAAGCAGAAGAAGATTTATGCACTGGACGCAGACGGAAACAAGATAAGAAAAAAGAATGGGCAATACAAATGCACCACGCAGGATGTGACTGGATGGAACAGCAGGGAGAATGCCAGGAAGTGGCGCAAGGATTTAGCTGACACCATAAATGCGGTCAATGATAAAAACGGATTAAGGGAGAATTTTTGGGAGCATAGGTCATTTGCGGAGCAGGGGCTTGATACCATACCACAGATACATTTGGGAGAGAAAGCCAGTGCGCTGGAAAGGGCAGGAATACAGACAGAGAGAGGGAATGTCAACCGCAGGATAATGGAGCAGAATAAGGCTATTCTTACTGCAAAAATGCTTGTGGCAAAAGCAGAGGAACAGTTGCAGAAGCTTGTTAATTCCAAGCCAGTTGAAGCAGTACGCAATACTGCAAATGAAGTCCTTGATATGATTAGGGCAGTTGTCGGCAAAAAGGGCAGACTGGAATTGCCAGTAATCAAGAGCAAATATTTGAGGAAGATTTCTCAAAGACAGGCATTGCAGGAGCAGGAGAGAATGGAGCGTTTTGTTGTGGCAAATCAGATTGAAAGCTTTGAGCAGTTGCAGGAGTTTAAGACACAGCGAGAGCCAGCCTATGAGAAGCTGTCAGCGCAGCGACAGCAGATTGCAGAGCAGATAGCAAGACTGGAGCAGTTGCTTGTGGCATACAGTGATTATGAGCCTTATATTGTGTATCATAAGACGAGTAATTCGCTGAAAGGATTTGCCAAGCGTAAATATGATAAGGAGCATGAAACGGAGCTTAGAGAATACGACAGTTATCGTGCGAAATTAAAGAAAATGCTGTCCTCTGATGAGAAGATTACACCGAAGAAATGGACAGCGGAAAAGACGAATCTGGAAGAACGATTGCAGGAGAGCAATCCCGACTATGCAAGAGTGGTTACGGAGCTTGCGTCAACAGAGGTTATTGAGCATAACCGTAAAATGCTTGCAATGACCCGAGAAATGGAGCAGAACCAGCGCAGTCAGATACACAGCAGGAAGAAAAATGAACAGTCATTATAACAGCGAGAGGGCAGTTTACAAGTAATGGTTTGTAGCTGTCCTTTTTGCGTGAAGGGAGAAGAACATGGAAGAAAGCAAGAAAGTGAATACAGAGAATTTCAAGAAAAAGATAGGTAATACCACTTATCGGGTAAGAGTGCATTTTCCGCAGAATACCAAGCGGACTTTTACGGACAGCGTGAATACGCTGATTATGAATGAATGTACCAGCAAAAAGAAATAATCCACATCCTACCTTGACAAATCCTCACAGAAGACACGCTTCTGAGTGCAATGGAGCATGCTAGTGCAGACGAGATGCCGGATGAGGCAGAGCATCAAGGAATCGGAACACCAGCAACCAGGGCCGGTACCATAGAGAAGCTTGTGAGAATTGGATTCGTGGAAAGAAAGGGCGATAAGAAAACCAAGTATCTGATTCCAACACATAAGGGAGTAGCCCTAATTACATTAATGCCAGAGCAGATTCAATCACCATCCATGACAGCCGATTGGGAAGAAAAGCTAGTAGAAATAGAGCATCAGAATTATACAGCTGCAAAATTCATGGATGAGATTGAGGAGATGATTTCAAACCTGGTAAGAACCTATAAGGTAATAGAGGATGCAGAGGTATTGATGCATCCCGCTTGTGAACCTGTGGGAGTGTGTCCTTGCTGTGGAGCTAATGTGGTGGATAAGGCAAAAGGATTTTTCTGCGAAAAGCGAGAATGTAAATTTGTCTTATGGAAGGATAATCGCTTTTTTGATTCTCTTGGAAAGAAGATAAATAAGTCGGTTGCACAGTCACTTTTAAAGGACGGAAAAGTAAAACTGAAAAAATGTCGTTCTGTGAAAACCGGTAAAACCTATGATACTACAGTAATTATGAGTGTTGATGAAACATCACGCACACAGTTTAGCTTAGAGTTTGATAATCGAAGCAAAGGGAAGGAGAGATAAGTTATGTCAGAACAACCAAAAGGAATAAAGTTTGAAGGATGGGATGAAGTTAAGGGAGGTGCCTCAGGAGAAATTCTTGAGGCGTTTTTAAGTTCTGAAACTGATGGCTATGCTATTTTACAGCTAAATCGGTCAGAGGAAGCTAGCCAATTTCGTTTCTTATCCTATGATGCCTTTGAGCGACAAGGGCAAACACCAGAAATCAATTTCTACGATACTTTATATGCTGGACCAATATTAACACAGTCACAGGATCCTTATATTATCTGTGAGAATTTGTATGTGAAGTTTAATACAGATAGACCGGAAGACTTTAGAGGACATAGTCTTTCTGTTAGTGATGTGGTCGCACTTAAGAGACAACAGGAAATCAATTTTTATTTTGTAGACTCCTTTGGATTCAAGGAATTGCCAGAGTTCAACTCTGGAAGAAATCCTCTTCGTGGAATGGAAGACATGATTGAGCAAAATGATAATCAACTGGATGGAATTATCAATAACCTTCCACAGGAGACAGTTGCAGAAAAAGAAGCGAAATCTTCTGTACTGGAAAAGTTGAAAACGGAGGTTCCGGAGACTGGTAGAAAAGTAAAAGCTCGGTGCATTGAAGAGGAATTGTCATGAACGACAATAGAACCTGTAAGGTTTTCTTTCGAACCACACCAGAGGAACTAGAGATTATCAAAGAAAAGATGAAGGCAGTAGGCACGCGTAATATTAGTGCCTACTGTAGGAAGATGGTCTTGAATGGCTATTCCATTTATGTGGAGATGAAAGAGGTAAAGGAAGTACTGCGGCTGCTTAAAATCAATAGTAATAACTTGAATCAGTATACGAAAAAAGCAAATGAGACTGGTAGTATTTATGTAGAAGATGTTAGGGAGCTGCAGGAAAAACAGAAGGAAATCCTACAGATGATGGGGAGCATTTTGGAACACTTAAGTAGTATTGATTAGAAATGGGGTGAACGGGTGGCAGCTACGAGACTGATTGCGATGCATGTAAATAAAGGAAGAACCATAGCACAGTGCTTAAAGGATAGAACAAATTATGCGAAGAATGGTGAAAAAACACAGCAAGGGGAGCTCGTTTCTTCTTATGCCTGTAATGCAGAAATTGCAGATAAAGAATTTGCAGAATCAAAAATGGAATATCTTCGATTAACTGGGAGAAAACCAAAAGGCGATATCATCGCATATCAAATACGTCAATCCTTTAAGCCAGGGGAGATTACACCTGAGGAAGCAAATCGAATTGGATATGAAACAGCTATGCGATTTACAAAGGGTAATCATGCATTTATCGTGGCGACGCATACAGATAAAGCTCATATTCATAATCATATTATTTTCAATTCTACGAATCTTGCTTGTGATCGAAAATTCCGTGATTCATGGTTTATTGCACTGGCATTACAGAAGCTGAGTGATTTGGTTTGCCTTGAAAATGGATTGTCAGTTATCAAACCAAGGAAGCCTAGTGAAAGAGAAAAGAGAACAACTTATACACAGAAGGAAACACTACGATCTGAAATCTGTGCTGATATCGATGCAGCGCTTTTGCAGAAACCAGAGGATTTTGAAAAGTTATTGAAGCTACTCATGGAACAGGGATACGAAATCAAGAAAGGAAAGAATCTTGCGATTAGGGGTAAAAGTCAGAAACGTTTTATTCGGTTTAGGTCCTTGGGTGCTGGTTACACGGAAGCTGAATTGAAAGATATCTTGGCAGAAAAATCAGAGCAGTCTCCAGAACGAAGGGAAAATGGGAAGAGAGGATTTCATAAGAAGAAAGAGTTTGATCTGCTCATAGATATCCAGAAAAAGATACAAGAAGGAAAAGGAGCTGGCTATACCAGATGGGCTAAGGTATATAACATCAAACAGATATCCCAGGCACTTCTCTTTTTGCAGGAGCACGAGGTTCGTGATTATGAGACCTTGGCGGCTAGAGCGAATGCAGCATCTTCCTTATTCTCAGAATTGACGCAAACTATAAAAGTATCAGAGAAAAGACTAGGTGAAATTGCTGTACTGAAAACCCATATCATTAATTATGCTAAGACAAAAGACATTTATGTAGCTTATCGTAAATCAAGCTATAGCAAGAAATACTTTGAAGCCCATCGTGAAGAGATTACACTTCATAAGGCTGCGAAGGAAGCGTTTAGCAAGTTGGATGGAAAGATCCCACGCGTAAAAGACTTAAGTGCAGAATATGCGGTAGTATTAGCGGAGAAGAAAAGAGCCTATGCAGAATATCGCCAGGTCAAAAAAGATATGCAGGAATATCTGACAGCCAAGCATAATGTGGATGCGATTCTTGGGGAAAGCTACAAGGAGAAACAGGCTAAGGAAAAGCAAAAACAAAATAATCAGGAACTGTAATCTGGAGGGTAATCATCATTGTGACAGCTTTGGTGGTTGCCCTCTTTTTTTATCTTCGTGCATTTACTGTAGTATTTAGCGCTCACGTGTGAGTGCGTAGCCAGACATCGAAGATGGGTGTTCAAGGGGATTGGGGTATTCTCCCCAACGAGCAAGAAGGCACTTTGTCTGTCAAGTGCACTGCTCGCGGATTAGTAATATGGTAATGTGTTGGGCAAAATAACGCCCAAAAAGAATAATTGTGTTCAAAAATATGATTTTTAAATTGATAATGTGCGTGCTTTGGCTTATAATATAGAAAGTGTAGTTTTTGTGGATTTTCAGTAGAAGATGGAGATTAAAATGGAATATTTGTCGATTACACAGACTTCGGAAAAATGGGGATTGTCTAAGAGAAGAATTCAAGTACTTTGTCAAGATGGAAGATTATCTGGGGCAATGAAAGTGGGATCCTATTGGGCGATACCGGCAGATGCAGAGAAACCAAAAGATAAAAGAATTAAGTCAGGAAGATATTTGAAATCTTCCACTAATACAAGGTAGAAACGAGGGGGAAAAATGAGAAGTCCAAATTGGCAGGAAGGCGAAGTAATGCTTGCCTTAGATTTGTATTTAAATAAGGACCTAAAATGGTTATCAAGAATGTCAGATTCTACGTTCGAAATATATGCATTTAGTAAACTTCTAAACGGGCTTGACTATTATGAAGAGAAACCAGACAATTTTCGAACGACAGGTTCTATAAGAATGAAATTAGCAAATTTTATGGCATTGGATGATCGCTATCAAATGAATTCACTTGGTAATGTTGGTTCTTTGGATAAAGCAATTTGGGAAAAATATTCAGAGAATTTATCTTCGCTACATATAGAATGTATAGAAATTATTCGTGAGCACCTAAAGAAAAGTGATTTCGATACTGATAAATATTTAGAAATGTTGAAGCTAAAAGCAGAAAACGATTTTGATTCTGATTTCATAAATTTTGCAAAATATCTTAAGCGCGTATTAGCCTATTATGGAAAACTGGCAGAGCAACGATCGGATATTCAGTACTCTGATGAAGTGTTGGAGTGGTGTTTAAAAACTCAGAAAAGTTTACACTGGTTGGATGAAATGTCTATTGATAAAATCGAATTTGACGCGATGGACAAATATAAAGAACACGGTGGGATTAACTTAGCTCCTATTGGTAATACAAAGCAAAAGATAAATAGTAAAAATGAGGATGATACTGAAGAAAAAATCGGAAAGTTGGTTCAAAGAACATTTTCGGAACTAGTGGATCAAGATCGGATATCAGAAGAGATAGTATACAAATTACTAGATGCAAAATATTCAAAAAGCACGTTTGGGCTAAAACCTTCATTTCTGATTTGTGTTGATGTTGACCAATCAATAAAGAAACAGATTGTTGATGAGAATGGATATGCTAGATATTGGAATAAACCGGTGGTAATACATGGAAAAACATACTGTGTTTCAAAAGAATGGTATCCCAATCAAAGAGAAAAGTATTTACGATGGTTAGACAGTGTTAATGCTAAACCATTTTACATGATTAATTCATTAAAGCTGAAGGAAGTTTTGGAATACATACAAAAAGTTGATGATAGAAAAATAAGTTTTACGAGAAAAGAAATTCATGATAAGTTTCCGGATTTAGAGATTGATGCGGTTATTTCAGAATTACTGGATAGAGGTATTCTTAGTGGATTTCAAGGTAGCACAAAGGAACTAGTAGTTGATGATTACGACGCATTATATAAAGTGATCAAGAAGCCTATAGATTACACAATGGAGTAGAATATGAAATTACAAGATATAGAGTGCCCTCCTTTTGCCCCGGTTCTAATGGAATCAACACGAGCCATAGGATATTCAATTGAATCTGCGGTTGCAGATGTGATAGACAATAGTGTCGCTGCAAAAGCAACTAATATAAGTATTTTTTTCAATTGCTTGCCTAAACCGTATATAGCAATTTGTGATGACGGTACGGGTATGAATAATGATCAAATTACAGAAGCAATGAGATATGGAACAGCGAGTCCCTCTGAAACTAGAAGAGATGACGACCTTGGACGTTATGGGCTTGGAATGAAAACAGCATCTCTTTCTCAATGTAGAAGTTTAACAGTTGCTTCAAAAATTGATAATCATGTAGTCGGACGCAGATGGGACTTAGACCATATTATCGAAACAAAAAAATGGAGCCTAGAACAACTTGATGAAAATGAAATAACAAATCTTGTAAATTCGGAAGAGTTATTTAAGCAGTCTTCTGGAACACTTGTTGTATGGCAAAATCTTGATAAAGTCAAATCTGGAAGTGTAACAATAGAGCAGGCTCTTGAGGATAGAATGCTTGAAGTGAAAAAACATCTTGAGCTTGTTTTCCATAGATATTTATCGGGAGATGGAGTTAAGAAAATAAAGATATTTATCAATGGAATACCGCTAATACCATTTGATCCATTTTATATATCTAAGAGTACAGTTGTAATGGATGATGAGAAAATTGATATACCAGGCAGAAAAGGAAAAGTGATTATTAGACCTTATTCGTTACCACATCCATCGAATATGACCAAAGAAGAACTAGAATTATATGGAGGAAAAGAAGGGTTAAGAAATCTGCAAGGTTTCTATATTTACAGGAATATGAGACTTATCACATGGGGTACATGGTTCAAATTGATTCGAATGGACGAGTTTACAAAACTAACAAGAGTGAGAGTAGACATTCCAAACTCGCTAGATGATTTATGGACACTTGATATCAAGAAATCAACGGCATATCCTCCAGAAATAGTAAAAACAAGATTAAAGCAATTAGTGGGAACTATGTCAGCTGGAAGTAAAAGGACATGGACATTTAGACAAAAAAAAGAAGTTAGGGATGGAATTGTCCATGTATGGGACAAAGTTGAAACAAGAGAGGGTGTTAAGTACGTAGTAAATATGGAGCATCCTACATTAGAATTATTAGAAGAACAGCTGGAGCCAGAATCACGAAAACTCTTGCGACAGTATTTAGAAACTGTACAGAATAATTTACCTTTCAATAATCTTCATTTTGATATGCATTCAGATGTGAAAATAATACAAGATAAAGAAAAAGATGAATGTGACAGGGTTAAATTAATGGCACGGCAAATTATAAGACAGGCAATTAAAGATGATCATCTTGACTATACAATGAAGAATTTTGAAATAATCGAGCCTTTTCTAAATTATATGGATGAAATAAATGCTATTTACAAGGAGGAGAAAATTAATGGCTGATCTTACTATTTGTGAGAACATGACCCGTATGATAATTAAATCTAAAATTGGAGATACAAATCCGAATGAGGATGATATTCGAAACGCAATAGAGGATGTTTCAAAAGTTATGCCAATGGAACAGAATGAGAAGGATTATGTTGAAAAACAACTTCAAGCAAGTTATAAAGTACGGATGGATTTGGGAAATAGTGTAGTTAATGAGGTTACGTATCATCCATGGGTATCTAGTAGAAAAGCAGAAATAGAATTTTACTATTGGAATAGATATTACAAATATTTAGAGGTAGATCAAGGATGGAAAACAGATGTTATTGATACACTTGGACAAGTTAGCGACGATATTCTTGATTTGTGTGGAAATCCAGCGGAAATAGGAATATGGAAGCGAAAAGGTCTAGTGCTAGGAGATATTCAATCGGGAAAAACATCCAATTATTTAGCGCTATGTAACAAGGCTGCAGACGCTGGATATAAAATTATTATTTTATTAACGGGTACAATCGAGGGATTAAGAAAACAAACTCAAGAACGAGTTGACGCAGGATTTGTTGGTTTAAACAGCCGAAATGTGTTAAAGAAGAATCCGGAAAAGAAATATATCGGAGTAGGTAATATAGATAGTAACAGGACAGCATATCAGTTTACCGATGTATTATCGGATTTTAATTCTGCAAAACTACAGTCACTAAACTTTACTATTAAAGGATTACAGGAACCAGTCATTTTAGTCCTTAAGAAAAACAAAAGTGTATTGGAAAATCTTGCGACTTGGCTGAGTACAAGAAACACGGATCATATTGGAGATAAAATAGATTTGCCATTAATGCTTATAGATGATGAAGCTGATAATGCTTCTGTAAATACCAATAAGCCTGAAAAGGCGCCTACCACGATAAATAGAGCAATTTGTGAAGTGTTAAAGCTATTTGATCGCTCAACATATGTGGCAGTTACTGCGACACCATTCGCTAATATTTTTATTGATCCAGACTTGGATAAAGGATCAGATGAATTTAATTTGTTCCCTAGTGACTTTATTTATGCATTATCGGCACCGACTCATTATATTGGTGCACGAAAAATATTTAGTGAAGATGGTGAATACAGAGATGCATTAGAAGAGATTGATGATGTTGACATAGATATTAACAATGGCACGTATGTTTTTCGTTCAAAAGCAAAATCAGGACATGTTGTTCCGTACTTGCCTAATAGTTTGACACGGGCCATAAAATATTTCCTATTAATTAACGCAGCTCGTGATTTGGGCGGAAATAAAAAAAGTCATCGATCAATGATTATAAATGTAAGTCAATTTGTTAATGTTCAAAATCAAGTATTTGATAAAGTTAATGAGTATCTTATGAAATGTCAAGCAAAGATACAATCATATAGTAAATTATCATATGAGAAAGCAATGGCATGTAAAGAGATAGCGGCGTTATGTGAATTATGGAATGAATATAATCTGAATGAGATTTGTGGCGTAAGTTGGGAAAATGTACTTGACACCTTATTTGAATCAACTGCACCGATTGTAGTTCGACTTGTAAACCAAAAATCTAAGGAAAAAGGAATTGAAAGACTTGACTATGAACCATATAAAGAAACTGGATTACGTGTTATAGCGGTTGGTGGAAATAGCTTGTCTCGAGGACTGACGCTAGAGGGGTTATGTGTTAGCTATTTCGATAGAAATTCGCAGATGTATGATACTCTTATGCAGATGGGACGTTGGTTTGGTTATAGAAACGGATATGATAAATTATTCAAAATTTGGATGGAACCGACGGCGATAGGTTGGTATGAGTATATTTCATCGGCCACAGATGAGCTACGAGATGAAATAATTGAGATGAGAAGGGTAGGGTTAACTCCAAAGGATTTTGGTTTAAAAGTACAGCAGAATATGGCTTCATTGTTTGTCACTGCTAGAGCAAAAATGAGAGCAACAACAACAGTTGAACAGTGGATATCGTTGGCTGCGGAAGTTGTTGAAACTCCGAAACTTGTAGCAAGTATGCAAAAATGTATACACGTTAATCTTGAGCTTACTAACAATCTGTTAAAAGAACTTGAAGCCGATCCACAGTACTATGATCCGGATCTTAATACAGAAAATAATCGATTGGTATATTCGGGCGTGGATAAAGAGATGATAGCAAATTATGTATCAGCATTTGTTTCACATCCGAGGCATATTCCATTTAACTCGACTGATCTTTCAATGCATATTAATACATCTATAGAGTATCCTAAATGGACAGTCACGGTGATAGGTGGTAGTGGAGAAAAGATTGAAAAGCAATATATTCAAAATGATGCAGTAAATGAAAAAATATGTTATTCAAGTCGAGTAATGCTTACAGATGATAATTGTTTATTGATTTCAGGACAGCGGGCTAGAGTTGGAGTCCCAGGAGCTACAAAATATGGTTTGAATGAAAAGGAGCGAGACAAAATAGAACAAAAATTTCATGAAGAGAAGCCCGATGCAAAGACCATACCTGATAAACCATACTTAAGAATTAAAAGAGAACCAGTATTACTTATTTACATAATTAAGATAGATAAGAATCAATTTCCTAAGCAAGCAGATGGAAGTGGACGAAAAGTTAACTCTGATAAAACGTCAATTGAATTACTAGGAGATACACCTGTTATTGGATTGGGACTTGGATTCCCAGGAGAATATGAGGGCTCATCTAAAGAAAGTCAGAAAGTAAAATACGTTCTTAATAGAGTAAGTGAGCAGAATATGCGGAACTTCGAGGAGGACGAGGAAGATGAAGACTAATGAATTTATTAGTAAGTGGGATGAATTAAGAAAACAAAAAGGTTATATGCAAAGGCTTGATCCGCAACATCCGTTAGACTTTTTTATTGGTATTAACGAAAGTGGGTATGACCAGCTAGCATTGATTACTTTTACTGAACCTGCACAAATGAAATCTAGTAAAGCGCTTGAAGTAGAAAAGAATAAAAGGAAAGATGGAAAATGGGCAACGCAGATATCATCAGTAGAGAAATCAAACCAAGACATTTTTGCGCGTTTATGTGTGGATTTAGTAGAAAATTCATACATATCAAAATCCGAACAGGAAGGCATTAGCCGGGTTACAGCACGTTTTTTGGCGTGGCAAAAGTTATTTTCTAGAATGCAAGATACGCTACCCAAGAGTGTGTTGAAAGGATTAGTAGGAGAATTGATTTTTGCTAAATACTTAATTGGAAAAAGCATATCAAAGGATAATGTGATGAATGCTTGGATGGGACCTAATGGAGCAGACCGAGATTTTGTTTTAGATGATCAATGGTATGAAATAAAAGCCATTGCAACAGGGAAGGATAGAGTAACGATTTCTTCATTAAATCAATTGGAAACCAATTTAAAAGGACATCTAGTAATTACTTATATTGATGACTCATCCAAAACAGATATACATGCATTTTCTGTTGCAGGGTTAGTAGCAGAGTTTCGCGATGTTCTAAATGATGCACCGGAAGCTAATAGAATTTTCGAAGAGAAGTTAGTTTCTGTTGGATATCTTGATAAGAGCGCGTATGAGGAGATTTATTTCACAGTAGGAAATACAGATTATTATTATATAAATGATACATTTCCGAGATTGGTTACTGAGACTGTCCCAACAGAAATCGTTGGCGTTAAGTATGACCTATCGATTGTTGGAATTGAATCTTGGAAGGTCGGAGAAGATAATTTATGGAATTAGTGGAATTTAGAAAAGACTATTTAGAGAATGTAAAAATGTTAGCAGCTGCTGATTCGGTTGGCACAGTAGCTTCGTTTGTAAGAACGGTACTTGATGATCTTCAAGATTTGAATGTTATTTCAGATTTTGAAGAATGTTTTGATGTCGGAAAATATGGTAGAAAAACATATCGTGTCGACGCATATTCATTTGATGATTATGATTGCTCGATGTCTATATTTATTGCAGATTTTGATGGTGACGATGATTCAACAACGCTAACAATGACAGATGCAAAAACTTTATTTGAAAAAACATATACCTTTTTAGATGGGAGTTTGAATGGAAATTTTCGACATGAAATGGAAATTAGTACACCAGCATATGATTTGGTTGATAGAATAGTTAATCTGGAAAATACCATTCGTAAATACAGATTTTTTGTTGTTACAGATAAATCCATGAGTGGGAAAATTTCAAATTTGTCTCAAGGAAATATTAATGGAGTACCCATAGAATACAATATTTGGGATATGCAACGTCTATATAGAGTTATGACTACAGGAGATGGACATGAGCCTGTTGAAATAGATTTTCTTAATCTTACAGAGAGTGGTTTACCATGTTTGGAAGCTAGTGATGCTTCTACTGATGATGTGAAATGTTTGCTGTGTGTTATCCCAGGTCAAGTTCTGGCTGATTTATATGATACATATGGTAGTGCTTTGCTTGAGGGAAATGTTCGTTCTTTTCTATCTGCAAAAGGAAATGTAAATAAAAATATAAGGAAAACTATTCTAGAAGCTGATGGGGAAAGCAAAAAAATGTTTTTTTCATACAATAATGGTATTTCAGCAACAGCAACTAGCGTTGAAACCAAAATTGAGCAAGGTGGTAGTTATGTTACATCCATAAATAATCTGCAGATAGTTAATGGTGGGCAAACGACAGCATCTTTATCAAATACAAGATTTAAGGATAAAGCAGACTTATCTGGTATATTTGTGCAAATGAAACTTACAGTTATTCCAGATCATGAGCAAGCACAAATTCTTATTCCGAAGATATCACGTGGTTCTAATAGTCAAAACAAAGTATCAGATGCTGATTTCTTTTCAAATCATGAATTCAATATTAGGATGCAGCAAATTTCCAGAAGAATTTATGCTCCTGCAGTGAACGGATTGCAATATGAAACACATTGGTTCTTTGAGAGATCAAGAGGACAATATGAGCAAGAACAAGGAAAAATGACACAATCTGAGAAGAAAAAATACCAGATGATGAATCCAAAAGAACAAAAAATAACCAAAACTGATATTGCTAAATATCAAAATACATGGAGACAGTATCCTTATTTTGTAAGTTTGGGTGCACAAAAAAATTTCACCAAATTTGCGAACTTTATTGTAGATGAATGGGATAAGGATGACGTTCAATTTAATGAACAATTTTATCGTAATACAGTCGTTGTGGCCATTTTATTTAAGTGCATAGATAAACTTGTTCCAAAACAAAATTGGTATGAAAAGGGATACAAGGCCAATATTGTAGTATATACGTTATCATTCTTTCATTTTTTGGTTAGAAAAACATATCCAGATCACGAACTTAACATGAGGTATATATGGGATAAACAATCAGTTCCGGAGCCCATATATGATGAACTTGTAAAAATGGCAGAATTTGTTTTTCTACATATCACTGATGAAAATAGGCCAATAACTAATGTAACGGAGTGGTGTAAGAAAGAGCAATGTTGGATTGCGTTAAAAGTAAAAGACTATGTGTTAGATGATAGGATTAAGGATTTTCTGTTGGATAAAGATGAAATTAAGAAGGAAAAATCTTCCGGACGTAGAGAGCATGTTGTTGTAAATGGAATACAAGTTCAAGCCGAAGTCGTTTCTAGGGGACAAGAGTATTGGGAAAATGCATTATTGTGGGGTAAAGATAGGAAATTACTAAATGAAATTGAAACTAGTTTCTTATCAGCTGCAACAAAAATGAATATGGGAAGAATTCCATCTGAAAAACAATGTCAACGCATTGTTAATATAGAAGCAAAACTATTAGATGAAGGATTTTCCGGAAAGAGGTAATTATGAAAGTGGCATCTTTATTCTGTGGATGTGGAGGTCTTGATATGGGGTTCCATCAAGCAGGATATGATATTGTTTGGGCAAATGATTTTGATAAATATGCAGTTCAAACATATAATGTAAATTTTCCAAATGAAGCAATATGTGCTGATTTGAATGAATTAGATATAAACACAATTCCTAATCATGACGTACTAATAGGAGGGTTTCCTTGCCAGCCATTCAGTATGATGGGAAAGGAAAAAGGATTTAATGATAAACGGGGTACACTATTCTTTAAAGTTGTAGAAATAATTGAAAATCAACGTGATCGTGGGCATCAGCCTAGAATTGTAGTGCTTGAAAATGTAAGGAACTTAATGACTCATAATAAGGGGAAAACATTTAAGGTTATTAAGGAAACGCTTGAAAAATTGGGATATCATGTTTTTCCATCAAAATTAAATAGTTATGATTATGGAGTTCCGCAAACTAGAAACAGAGTATTCCTTGTCTGCCTAATGGAAGATGTCAAATATAGATTTCCAGAAGGAAAGGAACCTGAAATGGATTTACAAGATATTCTTGAACATGATGTTGATGATAAGTACTTTCTTAGTGAAAGAATTCTAAAGACAATTATGTCTAATGGGACAGGTGGATATTATGCAAAATCAGAGATAGATCTAAAAATTGCACGACCATTGACTGCTACTATGGGAAAGATGCATAGAGCTTGTCAAGACAATTACGTAACGCAGCAAAAAGGAATAAGACGCCTAACGCCGAGAGAATGTGCACGATTACAAGGATTTCCAGAAAACTTTAGAATTGAAGTTTCTGATGCACAGGCATATAAACAATTTGGCAATGCGGTGACGGTGAATGTATCATATGCAATCGCAAAAAGTATATTAGAACAGGTGGAATGCAATAATGCATAAAGATTTGGAAGAAATAAAGAAAATTCTTAAAAGAGTTCCTGCGGGGATATGCTCTATACGAGATGCAGAGATCGTGCTTAGCAAAGTTTGTCAAGAAACTACAGAAAAATCGAGAATGCTGAAAACTGAAGAGTATTTCGCACATAAGCATGAGATGGAATTGGCTTTTTCCAGTTTTTTGTCATCAGTGATTAAAAATTGTAACGAAACACAGTGTGAAGATTGCCTAATAGCTAAGTGGTGCAATAGTTATCGTCTAAAAAAACAAGAATTTGAGGTGAAAAGAGATGCCCTAGTTTATGCTGATTTCTTTTGTGGGGCAGGTGGTTTGTCATGGGGATTTCATAGAGCTGGTTATAGGATGAGTATAGCAAATGATATTCAAGAATGTTGCGTAGATACGTATTCATTTAACCATCCAGAAGTTCCAGAACAGCATGTGATAGCAGGCGATATAAATGAAGTATTAAGCAGAATAGAGAATTTATCAAGATTTAAAACAATAGATGTAGTCGTAGGAGGCCCTCCGTGCCAGGGGTTTAGTATGGCAAATAGACAGAGAATAATTGATGATCCAAGAAATCATCTATATAAAAGTTATGTTAGTGCAATAGATATCCTTAGACCTAAATTCTTTGTTATGGAAAATGTAAGAGGAATGTTAGGGGTGAAAGATCAAATTGTGCAAGACTTTGCAAGGGTAGGGTATACTGCTTCAGCACATATATTGAATGCCAAAGATTTTGGTGTTCCACAGAATAGAGAACGCGTTATTTTTATTGGTAATCGAATGGGTGTTGATAACGAGGATGTTTTTGAAAGAATTTTTGAGCTGGGGAGGAAAAAGGAGAACTTCATTTTATCTGATGCAATTAGTGATTTACCAAATCTTCAAGCAAAAAGAGAAGCAAACAGGACAGAAGTTGAGGATGAATTGTCAGGATACACTTTCGCGATGAAACATGAAACTTCGTACAACAAATATCTTAGCCTTATCAATGAGAATCATGAACAACAAATATTATTTAATCATAAAGCAAGGTACAACAATGAAAGAGACATTGAAATTTTTACAAGATTAAATCCAGGAGATAATTCTGCAGATCCGAAAATTGCTGATATTATGCCATATAAGCGTCGCGAAAAAATTTTTAAAGATAAGTATTTTAAACTTGAAATGAGCAAACCGTGTAAAACAATTACGGCGCACATGAGATTTGATTGTAATATGTATATTCACCCAAGCCAAGCAAGAGGACTTACACCACGAGAAGCGGCGAGAATCCAGTCATTCCCAGACGATTACTTTTTTAGAGGATCATATACGAAGACGTATATGCAGGTTGGTAACTCGGTACCTCCATTACTTGGAGAAGTGATTGCGCAAGCAGTAAAGGAAGCTATTGAATTGGAGGTGTAATTTATGGCTGCTTATGACATGTTGATGAGATTGGTTCAAGACTACTATATTGATCTTGGATACAACAATTTGTTTGTTGAAAACTATTTTTCGAATCAAACATTTAAGGAAATGATTTCAATTCGTTTAGCTAATGCTAATGTTATGATCAAGAATAAGACGGATAGGTCTAGTCATCAGACTCATATAGCAATAACAGGAGAAGCAATAGGATTTTTTTACAATGATCTTGAGTTTATTCAGATGGACAATAAGCGAGTTGACAAAAAAAAGATTTTTATTACTGAAAGTAATATTCAGTATTTAATGGGTAAACAGGTAGATATCGCTGACGTTAAGATGTTAGAGAGAATGATGGGTTATGTAACTTTAGGAAAAAGGACTCAAAGACAGGTACAACTTTCTAAAAGAAATTCAGAGAATAGCGAGTGTTTTAATACACTACGATTAGGTTTATATGAAAATGATTTACTGATAATGCTCAAGTACAGAAATGAAGAAGGCGTGTTAGCAGTAGGTATTCCACAAACATTTTATCTGGATTACATACCAAATTATGCCAGTAAGTATGAAACAAATACTTATTTACGAATACCAAAATAGAAAGGAATAAAACGATGGGATGCACAAAACTGATCAACCTAGTTAATTCATATTTAGTAGACTTGGGATGCAGTAAGTTTGAGATGAATGATATAGCAAAGATTTTATCTATCAAGTTAGCAAATGCAAACGTGGTTCAAGCTAATAAGTCAGATAAGTCAAGTCATCAATCACATATTGCGATTACTGGAAAAGCAATTGATTTTTTCTATAGTAAAGATGAATTAGCTGAAACAAATGAAACAGACATTAGTCTTATTGATGCTTTAATATCAAAGAGAAATATTGAGAAATTAGTAAATGAAGATTCTG
>DATERV010000184.1:0-2884 GCA_035271185.1 Lachnospiraceae bacterium
TCCCTTAATAGGATCCCCCTTAATGCTATCTTCTCCAAACCATTGTTCAAACAGGGCATACAATGCTATGGCAATGGTCCCAGCCTTTAAGGAACAGCACCATTTATAGTGATCGCTTCCAAGCCATTGTAATACAAAATAATAGCATATAACTGCTATGGTAAAAGCAAGCACAAAAATAATGCCATTAAGTCTTTTATTCAGTATGACTCTGTCAGCTTCATCTTCACTTAATTTATCTGCCATAAAGCTTGTCAGCTTCTTAACCGGTATTTTGATAATCATAATAATTACAAAGGTCAGGCTTCCCACAAAAAAGGCAATTACATTATTCATTCCTTGCTCCTTTTTTAGATACAAACTGATCATATACAGCATACTCTGTCAATGCGATTGTTCCGCTCAATACTGCGCTAAACAGCGAAAATTGTATTAAGGGTGATATTAACGATATTATTAAAAACAAAAAGCAACTAAGTAACATCGTAAAAACAATAATAATGATGTTACACCGTCTGGTATATAATTTTCTATGTTCTTCCCATTTACCGTTTTTCGTAGCTTTTCTTGCAACAAAATTACTAATATGTTCTTTCATTGGTTTCTTTACAATAAACATTGACAAAAATGCTATTGTTGCCGCAATCATAGCATGAATCTCATAAATATGTGATTTGGCATAGCTTAAAAAAATTCTCATGCCGTTCTCTCCAATCTTTAATCTCAAAGCATGTTGCTATTTATCCTTTAAAATGCAAACCCATTTTCTGATAGATACTTTGATAGGTGCTTATCTGGTCATGATCAATCTCGTGCAGCATTTCTCGTTTATGCACGCCCTTTTTTTGGAACACGCCTCCAAAAAAGCGAATTGCCCATGCAACCGGTAAACAAAATGGATAATCCTCCAACCACGTATAATACTCTGACATATATGACACAGGTGGAAAATAATACCACATTTTTAGTCTTGTAACTGTTGCTTCCTTGTTCTTCATTTTCTTTTCTGCGAATTTATTCCAGATACCATTTTCATCTTTGCCATAGATTCCACTATCCTGCATGTACTGAAACAAATCCTCATAAAAGCAGCTGCTTTTCCCACCATTCAGCCAGATATCTGCCAGCTTTTCCATATGCTCCGCAAATTCCAGAATTCCACACTCATTCAGTTCCTTTTTTAAATAGCTTCTATCCATACAGGAATCAAATTTTTGTCTGTAAATATATATATCCACCAGATTTCGAATCCCACAGCCCCTTGCATAAAAGTGTTTTGCCATGTGTGCCAGCATATAAATATAGAAATCCTCAGTACTAAAATCATAGGTACAAGTATAACCTTCCCGTAAAAAGGTTTTTGAGAAATTCGTAAAATATCTGTATTGTCCTCCGTCTACGGTTTTATCATACAATGCCCGGTGAACTTCCACTACCATATAGGGTGGTTTTACATAAATATCATGGTGCTTGATGGAATGCTGCAGCTTATATCCCATATCAACTAAAACATTAGCAGCATCTCCCATACATGCGTTATCCACCAGGACATCAATGTCGCTCATTTCTCTTATTTCAGGAGAGGGATAAAGAAACTTCATCCTTGCTCCCTTCATTGGCTGATTTTTAATCTGCCCCGCTTCAAAGCGGCGTTCAAGCTCTTTCAACTCTGTTACCTGTACCATGGTACACATAACACTCCCCATTACTTTGGCGCGAAGACCTTGCTTATCAGCCTCTGTAATATTATCAACCTTTAGTAACCCACCCAGGACAATATAGTCCATATGGTTTCTACCGGATATGTCTATCAGTTCAGCCATGGATATGCCATCCGGCAAATCCAAAGGCTTTTTCCCCTCTAATTGTGATAGCACTAAATTTCCCAAATATTCGGCAACCTTCATATAGTCCCCCTATTATAATGTCATAAAGCTAAAATCAATCTCTAAAATATAAATCCCTAGTATACACCTTTTCCATAACAGGCTCTAAGATACTTTCGTATCTGTTAGCCACTATAACATCTGAAGTTAAAATAAAATTGTCAAAATCATGATATACTTTACTTCCAAAAAATTCCTCTTCCTTCAGAGTAGGTTCATAAATAATGACCTCAGCCCCCTTTGCTTTCAGTCTTTTCATTACTCCCTGAATACTGGACTGCCTGAAATTATCAGAATTAGCTTTCATAATTAATCTGAAAATACCTACAGTCACATGCCTGCCAGGCATACCATTGCGCCCATCATTCCCGATAAAATACCCGGCTTTCTCAAGAATTCTTTCTGCAATAAAATCTTTTCGGGTAGCATTGGCAGAAACAATGGCCTCCATCAGATTCTCCGGTACGTCTTTATAGTTGGCAAGTAATTGTTTGGTATCCTTCGGCAGACAATAACCGCCATATCCAAAGGAGGGATTATTATAATGGTCTCCAATTCTTGGATCTAAACTAACACCTTCAATAATCTCCTTAGTGCTTAATCCGTGCATCTCCGCATAGGTATCCAGCTCATTAAAATAGCTGACGCGGAGTGCCAAATATGTATTGGCAAATAATTTAACTGCTTCTGCTTCTGTCGAATTAATGATAAGCTGTGTAATATTTTCCTTTAAAGCAGCATCCGCAAGTAGCTTTGCAAATAACCTTGCCTTTTCCATCAATTCCGTGTTTTCTTTATTCGCCCCAACTATGATTCTGGAGGGATAGAGATTATCATACAGTGCATGTCCTTCTCTCAAAAACTCAGGAGAAAACAGAATGCGTTCTGAACAATATTCCTTTCTCATTCGCTCTGTAAAACCTACAGGAACTGTACTCTTCACCACAATAGTAGCCTTCTCACTTGTTTCCAGGACATCCTTTATGACTGTTTCCACA
>DATERV010000185.1:0-15160 GCA_035271185.1 Lachnospiraceae bacterium
TATATTGACATTGTAAGGGAGGAAGCCTTATGAAAATTCGAATCTGGACGGACGAAAGGTATAAAGAGCCTGAAATTGTAATCTGCACAGAAAAACAAACAGAGTATATTACTAGAATTCGAGATACGATTCAGCATGCTCTTAATACCACACTCACCGGCTATTGCAGGGATATGGCTCAGATATTGATTTGTGATGACATCATCAGAATATATGCAGAAAAAGACAAGGTATTAGCGGAATGTCAAACCGGAATCTATACCATGAAAGAAAAACTGTATGAACTGGAAGATAAGTTGGACAAGAATACTTTTATTAGGATATCCAGATCAGAGATTGTTAATATCAGACGGGTGGATAAGCTGGATACCAGTCTGACAGGTACAATTAAAATATATCTGGAGGGTGGAATTATCACTTATGTATCCAGACGCAACGTAAGTAAAATCAAGGACATTTTAGGATAATTTTGAACCAATGAAGCACTAAAAGAATTTTCAAAAGTAGAATCTTAAAATGTTTCATTATTTTAAAAAAGGAGGCATGGATATGCTAAAAAAAATGGTGGGAAGAGGTTTTATCAGTATGATTACTTCCGGGTTTGTGAATCAGGTAATTATATATATCATGATTCTGGTTTCTCAAGATCAATCATTTGTACCACTGGTGCCTTCCTATGCAGCACATTTCTCTACACCTTTATTAGCAGGAATTACAGCATATTTTCTAGTGGGGTTGATAGGAGGGGCATTCGGAGCTTTTTCTGTTTTCTTTGAGATTGAGACATGGAGCTTTTTAAAGCAAGGCATCATTCATTTTGTTGCCACTGCGGTAGTATGGATTCCAATTGCAATATATCTATGGGGCCTAAACAGATACCCATCTGCAATAGTCAGTACCGTTATCAGCCTGACTATCACTTACGGTGTTACCTGGTGGCTCAACTTTTTAAAGTGTAAGAGAAATATAGATATGATTAATCATAAAATTCAGAACAGGAAACAAAAGGAGGTTTTATAGATGAATGTTTTAGAAGTAAAAGACCTAGTTAAAAAATATGAGAAGTTTGAATTAAAGAATGTGAGCTTTGAGGTAGAAGAGGGAACCATTTGCGGATTTATAGGCAGGAACGGTGCAGGAAAAACTACTACACTGAAATCACTGCTTAATCAAGTGCATCCACAGTCAGGAAGCATTCTTTTTTTTGGAAGGAATTTCAAGGAGAATGAACTGGAAATCAAAAAGCAGATTGGTTTTGTATCAGGCGGAATTAGTTTTTATCCTAAAAAAACACTAAAGACACTGACATCTGTTACTAAAAAGTTTTATGAAAATTGGGATGATGAAGCCTACAGACATTTTATGCAATTATTCAGCCTGGATGAGGAAAAGAAGGCAGATCAACTTTCAGAAGGTATGAAGGTAAAATATCTGTTGACCCTGGCAATGTCCCACAAAGCAAGATTTCTTATTTTAGACGAGCCTACCAGTGGCCTGGATCCTGTTTCCAGAGATGAACTTTTGGATATTTTCATTGATCTGGTAGAAAATGAGGGAGTAACTATTTTATTTTCCACGCATATTACATCAGATTTGGATAAGTGTGCTGATTCCATCGCCTATATTAAAAATGGAGAGATTGTATCATGCGAAAACATTAAAACTTTTATCGGAAACTACCGTAAAGTAAAGGGGCAGGCTACAGCACTGATTGTCCAAATGGAAGAGAAACTCATTGGTCTAAGAAAGCATGCAGGTGAATTCCAGGCTATTATTAAGGCAGAAAATACAGGTATACTGGATGGGATATCAGGCATTACAGTTTCAGAAGCCCTGTTGGAAGATATTATGATACATATGGAGAAGGAGTGATAAAATGAAATACTTATATTGTAAAGAATGGAAATTAACTGTTGTACCGGTGGTTTACGTTTTTATGTCCTTTGTATTAATGTTATTGATTCCGGGCTATCCGTACACAGTTTCCTTTTTCTATACGGGACTTGGTATCTTCCTTATGCTGGTTACCGCCAGGGAAAATAAAGATATTTTATATATGTCCACGCTACCTGTAGCTAAAAAAGACATTGTAAAAGCAAGGTATCTGCTTGTTATATCCATAGAAATGATACAGATTATCCTATGTATTCCCATAGCAATTCTGCGTGGAACTGTGCTTCTTTATGACAATGCAGCGGGTATAGATGCAGACCTGGCTTTTTTTGGAATCGGTTTCCTAATGTTTGCGGTATATAACAGAATGTTTTTTTCGGTCTATTTCAAAGATGTGTACAAGGTGGGTACAGCCTTCCTTTATGCATCTATTGCAGAGTTTGTAATCATTGTTCTGACAGAAGTCAGTGTCCATGTTTGTAAAGCAGTTGCAGGAAGCTGTTTTTGGGATTCTATGAAAGCGGAGGATCAGATCAAGCAGATTCCCATTTTGATTGTGGGTATTATTGTTTTTGTTATTTCCACATTTTGGGGACTGAAAACCGATATAAAAAGGTTTGAAAAGCTAGATTTGTAAGTCGACAAGCTGCAAGATTTTTGCTATAATGAGGATTGCTGTACTAAAACCGAAAAGGTGACTAGCAAGCAGAGAGGATGAAAAGCATGGCAGCCATTGATCAGAGCAAAATCAGAAATTTTTGTATTGTTGCCCATATAGACCATGGGAAATCCACCTTGGCAGACAGGATAATAGAAAGAACAGGACTATTGACCAGCAGAGAGATGCAGGCTCAGGTTCTTGATAATATGGATTTGGAACGGGAAAGAGGTATTACCATCAAAGCTCAGGCAGTGCGTACGGTATATAAAGCACAAAATGGAGAAGAGTACATCTTCAATTTGATCGATACTCCCGGGCATGTGGATTTTAACTATGAAGTAAGCAGGGCACTTGCTGCCTGTGACGGTGCTATTTTAGTAGTGGATGCCGCACAGGGGATTGAAGCGCAGACCCTGGCGAATGTGTATCTGGCATTGGATCATAATCTGGAGGTATTTCCTGTTATTAACAAGATTGATCTTCCCAGCGCACAGCCTGAGAAGGTAATGGAAGAAATTGAAGATGTGATCGGTATTGAAGCACAGGATGCACCCTTGATTTCGGCAAAAAACGGGATCGGAATCGATGAAGTTTTAGAAGCCATTGTGAAAAAGATACCTGCTCCCAAAGGGGATCCCCATGTGCCCCTGCAGGCACTGATTTTTGATTCTATTTACGATTCCTATAAAGGAGTCATTATATTTGTAAGGGTAAAGGATGGCAGCGTCAGAAGGGGTACTAATGTCCGAATGATGGCAACTGGTGCTGTAGAAGAAGTGGTGGAGGTTGGTTATTTTGGTGCAGGCCAGTTTATCCCATGTGAGGAACTTTCTGCCGGTATGGTAGGATACATTACCGCTTCAATCAAGAATCTGAAAGACACTGCAGTTGGTGATACAGTGACTGATGACGCCAATCCCTGTAAAGAACCATTGCCCGGGTACAAGAAGGTTAATTCCATGGTGTATTGTGGAATGTATCCTGCAGATGGTGCCAAATACCTTGATTTACGAGATGCATTGGAGAAATTACAGTTAAATGATGCCTCCTTAAATTATGAACCGGAGTCTTCCATTGCATTGGGTTTTGGCTTTAGGTGTGGATTTTTAGGACTGCTTCATTTGGAGATTGTGCAGGAAAGACTGGAAAGAGAATACAATTTGGATCTGGTTACCACCGCTCCTGGTGTTGTATATAAGATTCACAAGACCAATGGGGAAGTGATTTCCTTAACCAATCCATCCAACTTACCCGACCCTTCTTTGATAGAGTTTATGGAAGAACCTATTGTCAGTGCTGAAATCATGGTTACCACAGAGTTTATCGGTTCCATTATGGAGCTTTGCCAGGAGAGACGAGGCGTTTACCTGGGAATGGAGTATATGGATGAAGCCAGAGCCTTATTAAGGTATGAACTACCTCTAAATGAGATTATATATGATTTCTTTGATGCATTGAAATCAAGGTCCAAGGGTTATGCCTCTTTTGATTATGACATAAAAGGTTATGAACAGAGCAGACTGGTAAAACTGGATATTCTGATCAATAAGGAGGAAGTGGATGCACTTTCCTTTATTGTTCATGCCGACACTGCTTATGAGCGTGGTCGTAGAATGTGTGAAAAACTAAAAGATGAAATACCCCGTCAGCTATTCGAGGTACCTATTCAGGCTGCAGTGGGCGGTAAAATCATTGCCAGGGAAACCGTAAAAGCCATGCGCAAGGACGTGCTTGCCAAATGTTATGGAGGTGATATCTCCCGTAAGAGAAAACTTCTGGAAAAGCAGAAGGAAGGTAAAAAACGTATGCGCCAGGTTGGAAATGTAGAGATTCCACAGAAGGCTTTTATGAGCGTATTGAAACTGGATGACAGATAACAGGCATATCATGAAACCAATTAGTATCTATATTCATATTCCATTTTGTATTAAAAAATGTAACTATTGTGATTTTCTTTCTGCTCCGGCTGACAACCGGACGCAGGAAGAATATTTGCATGCATTGAATCAGGAAATTATCATACATGCACCTTACTATCTTGCCTATGAAGTACAGACGATTTTCATAGGAGGGGGAACTCCTACGGTTGTACCTGCAGAGGGAATATGTAAGGTTTTGGATATCATTAGGGAATATTATCATGTAAGCACCGAAGCCGAGATCTCAATGGAAGCAAATCCGGGCACTGTGTCAAAGGAATCCTTACGACTCTACAAAAATGCAGGGATTAACCGGCTTAGTTTTGGACTTCAGTCTGCGGATAATAAGGAATTGAAGTGTTTAGGTAGAATTCACACGTATGAAGATTTCCTCAGTACCTATCAAATGGCGGTAGATACCGGTTTCACTAATTTAAATGTAGATTTGATGAGTGCCTTACCCGGTCAGATACCGGCTGATTATCAAAACACACTGAGAAAGATTGTTTGTCTTTCTCCCAAGCCCACTCATATCTCTGCGTACAGCTTGATTATTGAGGAGGGTACCCCTTTTTATATACTTTATGGAGAAGAGAGTAAGGCTTTAGAACATACCGGAGAGCCACAGGCCCACCTGCCTTCCGAGGATGAGGAAAGAGCTATGTACCAAAGCACAGAAGATATTTTGCATGGAGCAGGATATCACAGATATGAGATATCCAATTATAGCCTTCCCGGATATGAGTGCCGGCATAATGAAGTCTACTGGAGACGGGGAAATTATGTAGGATTCGGTCTGGGGGCATCTTCCATGGTGGAAAATTTGCGGTTCCAAAACAATACTGATTTGGATCTATATATAATAGAACCGGGCAAAATCAAGGAACAGGAACAGCTCTCACAAAAAGATCAGATGTCTGAATTCATGTTTTTAGGGCTGCGTTTGATAGAAGGTGTAAATAAGGAGGATTTTTTCGGATATTTTGGTGTTTCCATGGATGAAATCTATGGGAAGGTACTGGAGAAGAACAGAGAAGAGGGATTACTAGTAAATGGACACACTGTAACCTTGACCACAAGGGGACTGGACATGAGCAATTATGTCATGGCGCAGTTTTTACTGTAGGAAACCGTATTGGAAAGGCACTTAAAACTTTACTCTCACATAGAATATAATAAATCTGCTTTGGGGGTCTGCCTTGAAGACATTTCAAAAGCCTTTATCCTCAGAGGAAGAAGCCTGTTATATCCGTGCGCTACAGGAGGGGAGTAGTGAAGAAGCTGGGAAAGCCAAGGAAATACTGATTGAAAGAAACCTCCGATTGGTGGCACATATTGCCAAGAAGTATCAGAATGTGGAAGAGGATATGGAGGATTTAATCTCCATTGGAACTATCGGGCTGATCAAGGCAGTGGATACCTTTGATGCAGGTAAAGGAAGACTTGCTACTTATGCCTGCCGTTGTATAGATAACGAGCTGTTAATGATGCTGAGGGCGAGAAAGAAAATATCCAGGGAAGTGTCACTTTATGAACCAATCGGAACAGATAAGGAGGGCAATGAAATAAATCTTTTGGATGTGATAGAGGGACAGCAGATGGATGTGGTAGACCGTATGTCTCTTTATGAAAACCTAAAGAAGATGTTTATGTTACTGGATACCTGTCTTTCTGAGAGGGAACGGGAAATCTTATTTTTACGTTATGGAATTAGTACAGGCAAAGAAATTACCCAGAGTGAAATTGGAAAGAAACTAGGCATATCCAGAAGCTATGTATCCAGAATTGAAAAGAAGGCACTGTTAAAGCTAAAGGAAGAATTTGAAAATCCATATATTGTATGATATACTTAATTAAATATAATTTTTAGTGTGGTAACGTTGGGGGACATAAGATGCAATTTGTGAAAACAGAAAATCTACGAGCCGGAATGAGACTGGCAAGACCAATCTACAGTAAGCAAGGGGTATTACTGTTTGAGAGAGATTCCAGACTGACTTCCCAGGGAATAGAAAGCATATTTAATTTTGGACTAATCGGTCTGTTTATTCTGGAACCCGCAGAACCTGTTCCTCCTATGACACAGGAAGATTTGGAGTTTGAAAGGTTTCAGACTATGGAGGTCTATTCCATTCAGGAAGAAACGAATCATATTTTAAATACTAAGAAACAGACGAAGATGCAGTTTTTGGCTAGCAATGTGATTAAAAATTATGGGCATCTGGAGAAAAGAATCAATTTTATTCAGAATCTACGCAGCAGGGAAGACTGTATCTATAAGCATGAACTAAATGTAGCGATTCTCTGTGCAATGATTACTCATGTGATGAATATTAGACTGGATGAGCAGCTGTCCACAATATTGGCAGCATTGGTTCATGACATTGGAAAACTGTCTCTTCCAGCTGAAATAATGGATGCAGATCAAACTACCAGTGAATCTATTTTGGCAATTCGCAAAGCAGAAACAGGCGCATACGACTTAATTGAATCCATTTTTTCTGAAGGAAAAGCCGTACGTCGTATCTGTATGCAGAGCCAGAAAGCACTGGAGAACATGGAAAATGGACAGGCTTCTTTGGAGAAGATGGTAACAGGAGCCAGGGTATTAGCTGTTGCAGATATGTTTGATTCCCTGACTGCTATGAAAATCAATGGTACACCGTTATCAGAAGTGGCAGCATTGAGAGTCCTTTATTGTCATCCGGAGACATTTGCACCGGAAGTAGTGGGTACATTAATCAGATGTATCAATATATTAAGTCCTGGTGCGAGTGTGGAATTAAACACAGGAGAGAAAGCACTGGTTATCAATTCTAATGAAAAAGATATTTTAAGACCTATCGTGCTAAGCTTTCGGGATAACAGTATTATAGATTTAGGCGATCTGAAGAATTATGGGGACATAGAAATTGTTGATATTATGAAGACTTTGGATAATCGCTGTATCATTGATACGAATTCTTTAAGAAAGGCAGGTTTTTCCATAGACGAACCGGCTTTTATGTAAATAAAGGGTGATAAGGAGATATGGGTATGCCAAATATACAAGATATTTTGGTACAAGCGAAACAAGCAGGGGCATCGGATGTACATATAACAGTTGGGATTCCTCCCAAAATGCGTGTGAATGGTAAATTAATTACCATGACAGACTATAACAGATTGCTGCCGGCAGATACGTTGGAAGTAGTACTAAACATCATGACGGAAAGTCAGCGTAATAAGTTTGAGGAACGTGGCGAATATGATATGTCATTTTCTATTCCTGATGTAGGTCGTTATCGTGTAAATGCATATAAGCAAAGAGGTTCGGTGGCATTCGCTTTCAGATTGGTGGGAACAAAGGTACCTTCGCCGGAAGAACTTGGAGTACCTGAATCAGTGATTGAGTTGTATCAAAGAAAGAGAGGACTGGTACTGGTTACAGGGCCTACTGGTAGTGGTAAATCTACCACACTTGCAGCTATTATTGATAAAATTAATAATAGCAGGGATGCCCATGTCATTACCTTGGAAGATCCTATTGAGTATTTGCATCAGCACAAATTGTCTATGGTTAATCAAAGGGAAATTGGACTGGATTCTGAAAATTATGCAAATGCCCTTAGGGCTGCCCTGCGTGAAGACCCTGATGTGATTCTGGTAGGGGAAATGAGAGACTTTGAAACCATTAGTGTAGCTATCACTGCAGCAGAAACAGGACATTTGGTTTTATCCACCTTACATACAATCGGGGCAGCCAGTACGGTTGACCGTGTAATCGATGTGTTTCCACCTCATCAGCAACAGCAGATCAGGGTACAGTTTTCCAATGTACTGGAAGCGGTTATTTCTCAGCAGTTGATTCCTACATCAGATGGAATGGGGCGTGTTGCTGCATTTGAAGTGATGCATGCCAATCATGCAGTTCGTAATCTGATTCGTGAGGGGAAGTCTCATCAGCTGACTTCGGTTATACAAACCAATAGAAAATCAGGAATGATTACTATGGACGAAGCCATTCAACAGCTTTATTTCAGCGGACGTATCAGCAGAGATATGGCGATTCAGTTTGCACAAGACCCAGATGGTATGGAGACAAAAATATAAATTATATGCCACCAGGCATGAGTACATAAGCATTCGTTTACACATCCATTGATTCTTGATGGTGTGTATGCGGATGCTTTTTTTCTTACCATTATTTGCAAAGCACACTTGACAATTAATGCTAAGTACACTATACTTTAATTGTAAAGCATACTTGACAACGTGTGCAAAGCGTACTATACTTATGGTGCAAAGTAAACATTGCAAGGAGGACATAATTGAAAACAAAAATTGCAGAATTACGAAAAGAGAAAAGAATTTCTCAAGAAGAACTTGCTCTAGCCGTCGGAGTTACGCGACAAACGATTACTTCAATTGAGATTGAAAAGTATGTTGCCTCTTTACCTTTGGCATATAAAATTGCTCGTTATTTTAATAGGCCGATAGAAGAGGTATTTGATTTTTCTAAAATAGATGAATAAGTGGAGGTTAGAAATGGAGCAGTTTAGAAAAACAATTAGAATAAGAATAGCATGGCTTATGGCGCTGTCCCTCACGACTGGCTTGATGGGAGTATATGATGTGTTCTTTGCTACTAATATACTAAAAGAATCCATAGTATTTCAATTTCTAGGAGGAGCGTCTACTGCAATATGTATCATTTCATCAATAAATATAATTAGATACAGAAAGATTATAAGTGATGAAAGCAAATCGAAACTTTTATGTAACAAAGAAAATGATGAGAGATACAAAATAATAAAAAGCAAAGCAGGTATACCCATTGTTCCTGTTTTATCTGTATTGATGATGTTATCAGGAATAATTGCAGGTTATCTCAATATTACAGTTTTTTATACATTACTGATTGCAGCTATATGTATGGTTTTAGTAAGCGGTGTTGTTAAATTGTATTATATGAAAAAGATGTAAGGGGTGACTAGTAGAATTGTAAACATGACACACTGATGTCATGTTAATAATGATAAGATAAGACGTGTTTAAAAGGAGGATAAGCAGCAAATGCACAAGTCAGTGATGCAATATCGTAAGTTGGGGCAGACAGAATTATTGGTTAGTGAAATAGGATTAGGTGGAGAGTGGCTGGAACGTCATACTGCAGAGGAGTGTAAGCAGGTTATTGAGCAATGTGAAGCAGAAGGCATCAATATTTTGGATTGCTGGATGTCAGAACCCAATGTCCGATCCAATATTGGATCTGCAATAAAGGGAAAGCGTGAGAAGTGGTATATACAGGGTCATATTGGTTCCACATGGCAGAATGGACAATATGTGAAAACCAGAGAACTTCCAAAGGTGAAAGAAGCATTTCAGGATTTGCTGACACGCCTTCAAACAACCTATATTGATTTGGGAATGATTCACTTTGTAGATTCCATGATAGAACTGGATCAAATCGTAAATGGCGAATTCTATACATATGTGAAGGAACTGAAAGAAAAAGGTATGATTCACCATATTGGCTTAAGTACTCATAATCCGGAGGTAGCTATTAAGGCAGTGGATCTAGGTATGGTTGAGATGATTATGTTCAGTATCAATCCGGCCTTTGATCTTCTTCCTCCTACAGACGATTTGAACCAATATTTTATGGATGAGTATGACGGTAGTTTAGGCGGAATAGATCCCGTGCGTGCCAAACTGTATCAATTATGTGAAGCCCATGATGTGGGTATTACGGTCATGAAGGGTTATGCAGGGGGACGATTGTTTAACCCAAAGGCTTCACCTTTTGGAGTAGCACTTTCTCCCGTACAGTGTATTCATTACGCACTGACCAGACCGGCAGTTGCGGCAGTTTTGGCAGGTTTTGATACACCCAAGCAGGTGAAGGAAGCTGTTTCTTATGAAACTGCCACGGAAGAGGAAAAGGATTATGCATCAATCCTGGCAAAGGCACCTAGACATGCTTTCAATGGACAGTGTACCTATTGCGGACATTGTAAACCATGTCCCAAGGAAATTGATATTGCCATGGTGAATAAGCTTTATGACCTTGCCACTATGCAGACTGAAGTCCCTGCCTCCTTAAAAGCACATTATCAGGCACTTGAGCATACCGCTACAGATTGTATCGGTTGTGGAGGGTGTGAGAACAGATGTCCATTCGGAGTACCAATTGTGAAACGGATGGAGGATGCAAAAAAAATATTTGTATAAAAGAAAGAGAAGGTAAAGATACATGAGTGAAGAAATCATTAAAAGAGCAGCAGAAATTATTACAGAGAGGTCAGCTAAGAATGACCACAATTTTGTTACATTAGCATTGATGAATATAGATGGTTATCCATACACAACGACCATATCTACATCAAAATCAGAAGGAATCAAGTGGCTGACATTTTGTACCGGGACAGGTAAACAAGCTGAAAAAATTAATTACTGCAATAAAGCAAGTGTTTGTATTAATGATGATACTTATCACATTTCATTGGTGGGTACTATTGAAGAGATTACAGATCCAGAGATCAAAAAAGAAATGTGGTATAGTAATTTAAGTGCTCATTTTACAGGATATGACGATCCTAATTACTGCGTGCTAAAGTTTACTACCGAGAGGTATAGTCTGTTTGTTGATTGGAATGAGGCTAAGGGAACTCTGTAATAGTTATTCAAATGAATAATGAGTAGGACAGCCATTGGGAATAACCTCCCAGTGGCTTTATTCCTATACTAAAAGGCCCATTGTCCATATACGAGAGAAGACAGTCTATAAATGGACAAAATTTTCTCCTTTTCATGGAAATCGATCTTGTTTTTTCCACTAGCGAGCATGAGAATATACTATATGGACAAAAATTAGCTTAAATGCAAAATTTTGTCCATATGGCAGATGAGTAATTGCGTATATGGAAAATGAACAGGTTTTAAAGGTATTATCATTTGAATTGGATTACTATATTAAAATGAAAATGTAAGAAAATATTAATCAAATATTGACAATGGTGCAATAAACTTATATATTCAAATAACAGATAACAATTACTGATAAGTCTCTACATGTTCTTAACATGATCATAGAAAATATAATTTGACACAAAATGTTTACCTCTTATTTCATAATACATTTGAAATCACAAATTCTTTATTCTCAATTTAATACTTCTATCCGCTATTTCCAAATCACAATTATTATATCTCTACACCTATATCAGTATATCTATATTGGTATAGAGTACCCAGATTCATTCTATACGTCTATGTATTCATAGTCTTTTTTACTCGGAAAAATTCTTGTTAATGATTCACTTAATTTTTCTATTGGTTCCCAATTTCCAGTGCTATTTTAGTACTTTGGTTTTTGTTTTGATGCTTGTATAAGCATTTTCTGTCAGTAATGAAAAAATGAAATAAAGGAAAGGCGAGTATATGTTTAATGCAGTATTTTCG
This sequence comes from Lachnospiraceae bacterium, assembly GCA_035271185.1. Classification (GTDB taxonomy): domain Bacteria; phylum Bacillota; class Clostridia; order Lachnospirales; family Lachnospiraceae; genus Acetatifactor. The sequence goes on from DATERV010000185.1 coordinate 11,917, forward strand.
GGTGGCAACCAGGGTATGGTGGCTTACCTTGTACGGGTGGAAGTGGATTTATCCAGGGGACTTCCCGGATTTGATGTAGTAGGAAGTGTAGGCACTGAAGTTAGGGAAGCCAGAGAAAGAGTGCAGATAGCCTTGAAAAACGCAGGATTTCCAATTCCCATATGTAAGGCAATTATCAATCTATCACCAGCCCATATTCGAAAGGAAGGGACTGGTTATGACCTGGCTATAGCGGCAGGTCTTTTGGCATGTATGGAGGTATGGAAAGCAGAATCCCTTCCAAGCACAGCATTTTTGGGAGAACTGGCACTCAATGGAGAGGTGCGTCAGATCAAAGGAGCATTGCCAATTGTTCTGTCACTGAAAAAGCAGGGAATCAAGCAAGTTGTACTACCCTTTGAGAATGGGGTGGAGTGTACTGCTGTACCGGGTATTGTACTGATTGGAATCAGAAAAATGTCGGAATTTATTACATTCCTACAGTCTAGTCAGGAAAAAAGAAAGTTTTTTTTGGTAAAAGAGGAGAGTAAAGATATCCCAAAAGCGGAGCTTTGCAGTAAGTTGAATTTTGCTGATGTTTATGGGCAGGAAGGTGCAAAAAGAGCAGCTGAAGTGGCTGCAGCAGGGTTCCATCATTTATTGTTGGCGGGGCCTCCCGGAGCAGGCAAGACAATGATTGCCCAGAGAATACCCGGAATCATGCCACCGCTCACAGAAGAGGAGCAATTAGAGGTATCTAGTATATATAGTGTGGCGGGAAAACTGGAGGGCAGACTTATGAAAACCAGGCCGTTCCTGGCACCTCATCACACCATTTCACCCCAGGCATTTGCCGGAGGAGGGAGGATACCCAACCCGGGTATCATATCCCTGGCGCATAGGGGAGTGCTTTTTTTAGATGAAATGCCAGAATTCTCTTCGGCTGTACTGGAAGTTCTCAGGCAACCCATGGAAGACAAAATAGTGCAGATAGCGCGTAGCCTTGGGACGTATACCTTTCCGTCCAATTTTATGTTGGTTTGTGCTATGAATCCATGCCCATGTGGGTATTTCCCGGATAGAAACAGATGTGTCTGTACAGAACCTGATATCAGACGATATCTTTCCAAAATTTCAGGGCCTATACTGGACCGAATTGACATTGTAGCAGAAGCCTCCCCTGTTACGATGAAAGATTTAAGAAAGAAGGAAAAAGGAGAAGATACAGATACCATCAGACAGCGTGTCATGGATGCCAGGATGCGCCAGAAAAAGCGGTATTTGGGCAGCGGATATCAGTTTAACGGAGAACTTCCGGGGAGAGAGGTGGAACGGTATTTAAGTCTAGCTTCAGAAGAACAAGGCTTCCTGGAGAAGGTATTTGAAACCGGGCAGTTAAGTACTAGGTCTTATCATAAAATGATTAAGCTGGCAAGAACAATCGCTGATCTAGAGGGAACAGAGGAAATCAGGTCAAGCCATCTTGCGGAGGCGGTCTGCTACAATAATGGAAAGAAGAGGTTCTTTCAATGAGTGAAGATAAAAGAAGACTAGATGAAATAGAAAGTATAGAGGCATATGCACATTGGTTAAACAGTGTACCCGGAGCAGGGAAAAAGACAATTGGCCTGTTGCTTGGCGAATTGGGGACAGCAGAGGCAGTATTTGATGCAAAGGAAAATCAGCTTAGCACTCTTGTAGGAGAAAAAATCGCACAACGCATACAACAGGAAAAAGCAAGAAATGTAGGGGCTGAGTATGAGAAGTTAAGTCGTGACGGTATTTCCTTTTACCCCTGTTATCATCCGGCATATCCCGGAAAACTATTAGAAATACCGGACAGACCCTTTGGTATCTATGTAAAAGGAAAATTGCCGGATTCCTCGAAAAGAAGTGTAGCAATTGTGGGCGCCAGGGATTGTTCTGGATATGGAGAGTATGTTGCCGAAAAATTTGCCAGGGAACTTTCCCAAAACGATATCCAGATTGTCAGTGGCATGGCAAGGGGAATTGATGGGATGGCAGGGCAGGCGGCACTTGCTTGTGGGGGAGAAAGTTTTGCAGTTTTAGGGTGTGGAGTGGACATCTGTTATCCGGCTTCTCATAGAAAACTTTATCAGGATTTATGTGAAAGAGGGGGGATTATTTCTTCTTATTTACCAGGAACGAAACCTTCCCCCGGTCTTTTTCCACCCAGAAACCGTATCATCAGTGGCCTGTCTGATGTGGTGCTGGTAATCGAAGCCAGACAGAAGAGTGGAACACTGATTACAGTTGATATGGCTCTTGAGCAGGGAAGAGAGGTATATGTCGTACCGGGGCGCATTACAGACAGACTAAGTGATGGCTGTAATAGTCTGCTACTACAAGGAGCAGGTATTGCCATCACACCCGGGCAATTCATCAGGGATTTAAGTGAAACTGTGTGGAGTGGATTTCAACATGGAAATAGTAAAAGTGGCGTTATCAAGCAGACAGAAATGAAACAGCAAGCAGGAATGACACAGCAAGCAGGAATGACACAGCAAGCACGAATGACACAGCATACTGGACCGCTACACAAGACAGAGAGTGTGAATCAACTAGGAGAAGAGGAAAGAGAACTGTTAAAGCTTATGGAACCCCAGCTAACAACATTAGAACAGATTTATGGAAAAGCACAGTTAAGTAAAAAGCTGCAGACTTATTCTCTGCCGGTCATTATGGAACTATTGGTAGGCTTATCGCTAAAGGGGCATGTACAATGCGAAGGCGGTTATTATAAACTTTCAGGACAGTTACTGATGTAGGTTTTCAGGAAAGTGAAATAAAGTGTTATCAAATTTTGTTAAACTAGGTTATAATGAAGTCACCATAATACTAATTTTATACGCAAAGGAGAAACGATTATGTATGAGATGAAGGATGAATACAGAGTTGGCATTACTATGATTGACGAAGAACATACTCATTTATTTGAATTAGTAGAAGAAGCATATCAGTTATTAAAGAAAGAATTTGTATATGATAAATATGATCAGTTGATGAGTATTTTACAGGAACTAAGGGACTATACAAAAAAGCACTTTAGTGATGAAGAAGAATACATGGAATCTATTGATTATCCTGCGTTATTCATTCAAAAAGCTCAACATAAATTTTTCATTCAAAAATTGGATGAAATAGATGATATGAACTTAGATGAGAATCAGGATGAAATAATTGAAGAATTATTAGTATTTTTAACAGATTGGTTAGTAAATCATATTATGAAAATGGACAAACT
>DATERV010000186.1:0-45811 GCA_035271185.1 Lachnospiraceae bacterium
GTATTAGCTGAGTTAAAAAGCAGGGAAAAATATTATACGTATGATACAGTGAGTCAACTGCAAACTGACAAAATCAAAATTAATAAAACAACTAATATCAACATTACAAAAGATTTAACAAATGCAGACATTAATAAAGTGACAATAGAAACTGTTTATGATTACAGTGTATCAAATTATCCTTATAATAAGTCTGATGGTTCACTTGATACTTTTGATAAGACTTTTACTTCCCTATCATCGTTGTTTGTTATGTATGATAATTCGGCTACAGTAAGCAATGGAGCAAAACTAGAGAATATCTATGTGTTTTACTATCCTGCCTATAATAGCAGCGATACGGGAGTAAGAATCAATTCGGAGACTATCAATATCAATAATAATACCGGAGTAGAAAAAAAAGTTTACTTAATTAAACAGGTGAATGGGTATCTTACACCAGGCCAACGCGAAACCTGTGAAAATTCCTATACACCACAAATAAATAATAGTGGAGATAGCATCCAGTTGTATCATAACTTGAATACAAACTTGGCAAACCCAAGCGGAACGGTTGGAGCAGTTGATAATAATGTAGTTAACTCACATACCGATATTTTACCTACAGATACAAAAGTATTAGTATACGATGTACAGATTTCCATTTATGAACAGGGAGCAGCAGCCTCAAACTTTACTGCTGCAATTCCGCTTTTAACCTTAGACGGCTCCATGAATGATGATTAAGAAATAGTGATAATCAGAGGGTGTATGAATCAGGAAAAAGAAAAATGGAAAAAACTGAATAATGCAGGTTCCACCATTGTGTCAGTGATTGTAGTGATAGCTTTTGTCAGTATTCTGGCAACTACCCTCCTATACATATCCGGGATGAACTACTATATGAAGATCACAGACCAGAAAACCAAGGAAAGCTTTTATGAAGCGGAAACTGCTTTAGAGGAAATAAAAGCAGCCCTAAATGCTGAGGTAGCAGATGCCAGTGAAAAGGCGTATATAGATGTCATGATCAACTATGCTGTTTCGGATGGATATACCAGATACTCCAATTTCCAACATACATTCTTTAGTTATTTAGAGACAAGCTGGAACAAACGAACAGATTCGGGTGATCCATCCAACCCATTTACTTATGAACAAGTAATTCAAAGTGTGGTAGAAAGTAAATATGCTACTGCAATAACTCTGGATCCTTTAAATCCTGATGCAGGAAAGATAGTACATCTTAATACAGATGGGTACGCACAGCTAAAGGGAGTGAAGCTTACTTATACAGATAGTAAGGGCTATACCACCATGATTTCTACAGATTATATCATCACCGTTCCGGATATAAACTGGGGTGTGGATGCTACTAAGACAAGCTGGAGCCCGGGAGATAGCGTGGAAAGGGAGAAGGTTGACCTGACCGGTTATGTGAATTATTCTAGCTGGACCAAACAGTAAAGGAAACGGTATGAAGAAGGATAATAGGGGAGCCTCCCTGATAGAATTGATTTTTGTAATGGCAATTCTTGCAGTATTGGCTTGTAGTGTAGGCTTGGGAATCAATCTGATCAGTGAAAGACCTGCCAATCAGTGTGCCAGTAAATTAAAAAGCATGATGCAAAATAACCGGGTTACCACCATGGGTATATGGAATGCCAGACTGGAGATATATGCAGATCCGGCCGGAGGTGTCTTTGTAAAGGAAGTCATACGTAAGGCAGGTGGCACTGAAACGGAGGAATTCACCACGCTGGTTGATAAAGGTGTTACCGTACAGTATAAGGATAATGATGGAACATACAGACTATTAGGAAATAACACAGCTCCGCTTGTGATCAGTTATAACCGGAGCAGCGGGGCTTTTAATGATCTATCGGCTACGGATGCTTCTCTTGCAGGAAAATATTGTACAGAAATCACAGTCAGTAAAGGCAGTACAGAAAGAACTTTGAAACTTTCCTATCTAACGGGAAAAATTTCCCTAAATTAGTCTTATGGGGGGTAAGGTATGCAAAAATTATGGAAGTGGCATAAGGAGAATAAGGGGCTGACTTTTATAGAATTGGTATGTGCAGTTGCCATATTCAGCCTGATTGGTGCTACTATTTGCAGTGTGATGATTATCAGTGCAAAGAATTATCAAAGGGATTCTAATGAAATTGAACTGCAACAGGAAGCACAGTTGACCGTTAATCAGATTCAGGACCTGGTAATGGATGCGACTAAGCCTGTAAAATATTACTGCACAGTAGGTGGCACGACGTATGAATGTTTAGATGAAGACGATGCAATAGGTTATGGAGCATTATCGCAGGGTGACAGAACTTTGGAAGTGGTAAAAGGTGACAGACGTTATGTGATAGCTTATCTGTCATCCAGTAAACAGATACAATATTCTGAATATATAGCCGGCCCTTTGGGTGATACGCAGGTTGATTTAAATCAGCTGATGGCAGAAAATGTCACTGCCTTTTTTGCAGATTTGAAAAACTTTGCTGAAACCGGAAATCTGTCTTTGAACTTAAGCCTCGATAAAAATGACAGAAGCTATGCCTCTTCCTATACCATTACTGCCCGTAATGAATATACAGTAAGTTCCGGAGATGTTTCTGCTACCATTATCACAAATACGGAGATTGTGTTAGAGCCTCAACAGACTATTAATTTGGATGCTTCGGTAATCGGAGCTGCTGATACAAGTGTATCCTGGAGTATGGATGGTAATATCTGTCCTGATACCAAAGTGTATAAGAATGGACTTGGGATTTGGCAGATATATATTGGAAAAGAGGAAACGGCCAGTGATATTATACTTACGGTTAAATCCAACGTAAAAAAAGCAAATGGAGTTACCCCACAAGCTCAAGAACAGGTAACGGTTCATGTACGGAGGGTAACGGGTATTACTCTGGACGTAACCCTGTTATCAGGCACTGTAAAACAGGCTGGCGCTGTTTATCGTGTCACTGCTACTGTGGGTGGCAATAATCTGGATCGTGTTAGTGCCAATCCTACTGATAATGACTATATTAATCCAAAGACAGTTAAATGGACTTGTGAATATTTAGTGAGTGGTGTTACCGCGGCTAATCAAAATGAATACTATACACTAACACCCGAGACTGATACATCATTTAAATTGAAATTAAATAAAACAATTCAATCGGGGGATCAGCTGATGATTACAGCATTAGCAAAACACCCTGAGGGAAGTATTATGGGAGTACCTACCAATAAGAAAGGTTTAAAGTATGCAACTATTTTTGCTTATTATCCCTTTAGTAATTTTTATCACCCCGATTTGAGCAAAGTATATAGAGGATCTGATGAGAATCAGGGGACTCTTGATGTTTCTGCTTTGAAGGATTTAGTTAAGTTAAAAACAGGTATAGAAACCGATCAGATAGCACGTTATTATCGATTCAGAGAAGTGAGTATAGATGCTTCTGGAGCCAGAACTTATGGCGCTTGGACAAATTGGGCCCCTATGACGGCTGAAAGTGGTAATGCTTTGAATCTTAGACCAAATGAAACCTACCGTTTTAGATGTGATAAGGATTATGAATTACAGATTTGGTTCTTTGTGTATAATGGGAGTGAAAGCAATCGTTTGTGGCCTTTTACATCACCACAGGAAGCTAATGTGAATATTATTGATGCGGAGCTAGACAGGGTGAAGGTTGCATTTGACAGCAGTGTATTAGGCCTAAACAATGCAAGAACATGTGGAAGCCAGACTGCACCAGCAGTGGTGTCCTGCAACAATGAAATTGATTTTAAAATGGTTACTGAGAATTTGTCTGTTTGGGGATTTAACTTTAATCATAATCAAAATTGTTTGATGATGAAGGTAGAAAAACTAATAGATGGAACATGGGTAGGGGCGGCAAATTCTGACTATTCACTTAACATAACAGGAATTACCCAGACTCAAAAAGTAACTTTAAAACAAGCCGGTACCTACCGTGTAAACATCGGATTAAAGGACATACCATATCGTATTTATGATTATACTACCCATACTGTGTCAGACACGTTGAAAGATTATTGGATAGGAAATGAAGCAAATGGGGATGGTATTTTCTATATAGAAGCACAGTAATAACAGAGCTCCCTTTTGGGAGCTTTGAGCTCCCTTTATAGGGAGCTTTCTTCATGTGAAATAGGAAATAGAAAACGGGAAATAGGGAAAAAAATTGAATATGCTTGCGCAGGTAATAGAATTGGTGTATAGTTGAACCCGATTAACTGCGAAAAATCAAGCGGGGGATAGAAGAATGGCAAAATACCTGGTTATTGTAGAATCACCAGCTAAAGTGAAGACAATAAAAAAGTTTTTGGGTGCGAATTATGAAGTTGCTGCCAGCAATGGTCATGTCAGAGATTTACCTGTCAGCAGCCTTGGTATCGATGTAGAACATGATTATGAACCTAAGTATATTACAATCAGAGGGAAGGGAGACGTACTGGCTAACCTTCGTAAAGAAGTCAAAAAAGTGGAGAGGGTATACCTTGCAACTGACCCTGACCGTGAAGGAGAAGCTATTTCCTGGCATTTGTATTATGCTTTGAAATTGGATAACAAAAAGGTTTATCGAATTACATTTAATGAGATTACCAAAAATGCAATAAAAGAATCCATTAAGAATGCCAGAGAGATTGATATGGATCTGGTTGATGCCCAGCAAGCCAGAAGATGCTTAGACAGAATGGTTGGATACAGAATTTCTCCATTGCTGTGGGCAAAAATCAAAAGAGGCCTTTCTGCCGGACGTGTACAGTCAGTAGCATTGCGTATTATCTGTGACAGAGAAGACGAAATCAATGCATTTATACAGGAGGAGTATTGGACACTGGATGGAATATTCTCCATAGAAGGTGAGAAAAAGACTCTTGCAACCAGATATTATGGTACAACTGAAAAGAAAGCGGATTCTGTAAACAGGGAAGATATCCGGAGAATAAAAAAGGAACTTGAGAAAGCACAATATAAGGTGACAGAAGTCAAGAAAGGGGAACGTGTCAAGAAAGCCCCTCTGCCCTTTACTACATCCACTTTGCAGCAGGAAGCCAGTAAAGTACTTAACTTTTCCACACAAAAGACTATGAGACTGGCTCAGCAGCTGTATGAGGGTGTTGAAATTAAGGGAGAAGGTACGATTGGTTTAATCACTTATTTACGTACCGATTCCACCCGTGTATCGGAAGAGGCTGAAAATATGGCCAAAGAGTATATTGAACATACCTTTGGAGCCGATTATGTCGGAGAAGGAACAGAAAAAAAAGTATCCAAGAAGATTCAGGATGCTCACGAAGCAATCAGACCCACCAGAATTTCTCTTTCTCCCATCAATCTGAAAAATGAACTTTCCAGAGATTTATTCAGACTGTATCAGCTTATCTGGAAGAGGTTTACAGCAAGCCGTATGCAGCCTGCAAAATATGAGACTACTTCAGTAAAGATTGGCGCCAATGGACATGTTTTTACAGTGTCTGCGTCTAAAGTGCTTTTTAATGGTTTTATGAGTGTTTATACCCAGGAAGAGGAAGAAAAGGAAGAAAATGTGCAGATGGCAGGCTGCTTGGATCTAAGCAGTGTACTCAAACTGGAAGACTTTGAGGAGAAGCAGCACTTTACACAACCGCCTGCACACTATACAGAAGCTTCCTTAGTCCGTTCATTGGAGGAACTGGGTATCGGACGTCCCAGTACCTATGCCCCTACTATTACTACCATTTTAGCCAGAAGATACATTACCAAGGAAAGTAGAAATCTATACGTAACTGAATTGGGCGAAGTAGTCAATAGCATGATGAAGGAAGCTTTCCCTACCATTGTGGACGTAAACTTTACTGCCAACCTTGAGGCACTTTTAGATGCCGTAGAAGAAGGAAAGGTGAATTGGAAAACGGTAGTTTCCAACTTTTATCCTGATTTGGATGAGGCAGTGAACAGTGCAGAAAAAGAACTGTCTAAGGTAAAGATCGAAGATGAAGTAACGGACGAAATCTGTGAGAACTGCGGTAAAAATATGGTAATTAAGTATGGGCCTCATGGAAAGTTTTTAGCGTGCCCCGGATTTCCGGAGTGCCGCAATACCAAACCATATTTTGAAAAAATCGGTGTAGCATGCCCTAAGTGCGGAAAAGACATTGTGCTTAAGAAAACCAAAAAGGGACGTAAATACTACGGCTGTATCGGCAATCCGGAATGTGATTTTATGGTTTGGCAAAGACCTAGCAACCAAAAATGTCCCGAGTGTGGTTCTTTGATGCTGCAAAAGGGAAATAAACTGGTTTGTATGGACAAAGATTGCGGTTTTGTGACAGATAAGTCAAATTAACCATAAATATTAAAAAATATAAAAAATTAACTGTATATACGTTGAAATCCAGAATTGTGTGTGGTAAAATAGTCTTTAACCCGAAGTCCCATGTTTGATATGTCTATAGTGTGAAAATCCCATTATAGGTAACGGAGGAATCTGAATGAGCAGTGTACAGTTACTAGACAAAACTAGAAAAATTGGTAAATTGTTGCACAATAACATTTCCAGTAAAGTGGTATTTAATGATATCTGCAACGTAATGCGTGAGATTTTATGCTCCAATGTACTGGTAATCAGTAGAAAGGGTAAAGTCTTAGGCGTTGGTAAACTGGATGGAATAGAATCTATTACAGAGTTGATTGATGACAATGTAGGCGAGTTTATTGATTCTATGCTGAATGAAAGGTTATTAGGCATTCTTTCAACCAAAGAGAATGTCAATTTGGAGACTCTTGGATTTGAACATGTTGATATTAGGAAATTCCAGGCAATCATAACGCCCATTGAAATCGCGGGTGAAAGACTGGGCACATTATTCATATATAAATGTGATGAGCAGTACGATATAGATGATATCATTCTTTGCGAATATGGTACTACTGTGGTTGGACTTGAAATGCTTCGTGCAGTGAATGAGGAGAGTGCTGAAGAGAGCAGAAAAGTAGCTGTTGTGAAATCAGCAATTTCTACTTTGTCCTTTTCGGAGATGGAAGCAATTACACATATCTTCGATGAACTGAATGGCATGGAAGGTATACTGGTTGCCAGCAAAATTGCCGACCGCGTCGGAATTACACGTTCGGTAATAGTAAATGCTCTCAGAAAATTTGAGAGTGCCGGAGTCATTGAATCACGTTCATCCGGAATGAAAGGTACGTATATAAAAGTATTGAATGATGTTGTATTTGAAGAAATAGGGGAAATAAAAAAGAAAAAAAACAGACTATAGCTTATAATTAAATAAAAATGGATTGCAGAAAATAAAAGGATTTATTGATACCTCAATAGATCCTTTTTTGTGTGTTTACCGTTTTCTGGTGAAGAGGAGGGATACCGATTACACATAGATATAGTACAATCATTTTACAAAAAATACCTTATCTAGTATATTTTTGCTAAAAAATGATACAAAATACTTGTGTTTTTCTACAAATAACATATAATGAAATAGAGTAGGCGAAGTGTATAGTTTATCATCTTTACGAAGGGAGTTAACCATGATAAATACCAATGCATTTGATTACATAAATGTGCTTGATAAAGCAGCTGATGCGGCAGCGCTGAGGCATCAGGTGCTTTCCAATAATATAGCAAATGATGACACCCCCGGGTATAAAAGACAGGATGTTGCTTTTGAATCTGAGTTAAAAAAGGCTTTAGGAACAGCTTCTGCTAATACCAATATTGATAAGAAAGTGGGAAACATTAAGACAGACCAGCTAAAGCCGGATATTTATACAGATATGAAAGGCTATTCCTACAGACTGGATGGAAATAATGTGGATATTGATACAGAAAATGTGAAGCTGGCTGAAAATCAGATTAAGTATCAGGGGCTTTTAGACAGTATCACCCATGAGTTTAACAACCTTCAAATCGTGATGAAATAAAAGGAAAAGGTGAAGTATTATGGGAATGTTTGATGCTTTTAATATCAATGCATCCGGTATGACCGCACAGCGGTACCGAATGGATATCATATCTGAGAATGTGGCCAATTCCAGTACCACCAGAACAGAAGATGGTACACCTTACCGGAGAAAGGTAGTTACCTTTTCTGAAAAGACAACCGGAAATGGCAATTTTGACACTGTATTTAAGCATGCCAATGACAAATACAGAGCAAGCGGTGTAAAGGTAGATGCAGTGCATGAAGATACCTGGACAGAGATGAAAAAAGTTTACGATCCTTCTCATCCGGATGCAGATGGGGATGGATATGTTACTTACCCCAATGTAAATGCCATTACAGAGATGACAAACTTAATTGATGCCAGCCGTTCTTATGAAGCCAATGCAACAGCTTTCGCAGCCAGCAAATCCATGGCCCTACAAGGTTTGAACGTTGGTAAAGCATAATCTAACAAAATACATAAAATAACTAATATACAAGATGGAGGAATGAGAGATGGATATTACATCCACACTTGCGGCCACGAACGCTGCAACTGTAGCTCAAAATGCAAAAGCAATCGGATTGAATTCTTCCTTTGGTCTGATCGGACAGGCAAAGTCAGCAGATACCCTGACAGCAGATGGTACTATGTTTGATTCCCTGTTAAATACTGCTATCAATAATATTAATACCACTAACAGTTATTTGTCAGACGCAGAGAATGAGAAGTTAAAATTTGCCCTCGGTGAAACAGAAAACACCCATGATTTGACAATTGCACTGCAAAAGGCATCAACAGCGTTGCAGTATACTACAGCAATCAGGGACAGAGTACTGGAAGCTTATAGAGAGATTATGAATATGCAGATATAGGCATTGCCCGGAAATAGAGGGGTAAGGAGAGGGAAACATGCCCGATAAAATCAAGGAGATTTTTCAAAAGTTTTTGGCCTGGTGGAATAAATTCACTGCCAAACAAAAAACAATTATTATCGGAATCACAGCTGCTGTTGTGTTTACTTTTGCTATTCTGATTTGGATATTTACCAGACCACAGTACACACAGTGGCAACAGTGCAGTACCACAAAAGAAGCAGCGGATGTTATTACAATACTGGACAGCGCAACCATTCAATATGAGACTTCCAGTGACGGACTAAGTATTAAGGTGAAGAACAGCCAGCTTTCAGCGGCCAATTTAGCATTGGGTGCTGCTGGATATATGCCTGATCAGTACAGCATCAAAGATGCTATATCCGGTGGATTTTCCACAACAGAGTCAGATAAACAAAAGCAGTATGTTTACTATATGGAACAGAAGCTGGCTAAGGATATCAACAATATTGAATCTGTAAAGAGTGCCACGGTCAGTTTACATATTCCCGACCAGACCGGGACACTGATTGCCACAGAAACGGAATCTTCAGCCTGGATTCAGCTGAATCTGCGTGATAAGTTTACAGCAGATCAAGCCGCAACCGTAGCAAAAGCAGTTGCCACAGCTTTAGGAAATACCTCCACAGCCAATATTACCATAGTGGATACCAACGCTAATTTATTGTTTTCCGGTGAAGAAGATTACTCTAAGGCCGGAGTGGCCAGCAGTATGTTGGAACTGCGTGCACAGGCAGAAACCATGGTGAGTGCTGATGTGAAGAAAGTGCTTGTTGGTTCTAAGCAATTTGATATGGTAGAAGTGGGATGCCGATTAGACATTGACTTCGCAGAGTATCAGAATACAGTTCATGAATACTACGCCAATGCGGGAAGAGAAGAAGGTATGCTTTCCCATCAGGAATTATATGAAGACGAAAATAGCAATGCAAGCGGTGGTATTCCGGGAACCGATTCGAATGATGAAACCACATATATGTACCAGGATGGTGACAATTCAGAAAGTTCCTCTAGCCAAAAAACATCAGATTATCTTCCCAACGAGAATCTTTCAGTTGAGAATCTGCCTGCCGGGATCATCAAGTACGAAAATTCCTCCCTGGCATTAACCGCAATCACATATAATTTAATTAAAGAAGAGGATGCAAAGAATCAGGGCCTTTTGGATGGTATAGACTGGGATGATTATAAAGCAGCAAATGATGCTTATGTGAAGATGGATGTGGATCCTGATTTTTACAGCGTGGTGGCCAATGCCACCGGTATTCCCGAGGACAAAATTACCATTGTTTCTTATCAGGCACCACAGTTTATTGATAGAGAGGGTATGGATGTGAATACTACAGATATTCTGTCTGTAGTTCTCATAGTGATTATTCTGGGGCTTTTGGCATTTGTGGTAATCAGAAGCATGGCTTCCAAAAAAGAAGTTGCTGAGACAGAAGAGTTGTCTGTTGAAAATCTGCTACAGTCCACTCAGCAAGGTAGCGTGGAAGACATCGAGCTAGAAACGAAATCGGAGACTAGAAAAATGATAGAGAAGTTTGTAGATGAAAATCCGGAAGCGGCAGCCAATCTGTTACGTAACTGGTTAAATGAGGATTGGGGGTAATCACATGCCTAGAAGTTCTGATGAGAAACTGAACGGTCTACAAAAGACGGCTATATTGTTGATTGCCCTGGGACCAGAGCGCTCAGCAGGAATATTTAAACATTTGAAAGAAGAAGAGATAGAGGAACTAACTCTGGAGATTGCCAATACCAGAAGCGTTACTCCACAGGCCAAAGAGAGTGTCATCAATGAATTTTATGAGGTCTGTCTGGCTCAGCAGTATATTGCAGAAGGTGGTATTTCTTATGCAAAAGAGCTTTTGGAACATGCTCTTGGTAACGAAAAGGCAATGGAAGTAATCAGTAAGCTGACAGCTTCCTTACAGGTAAAGCCTTTTGAATTTGTTCGTAAAACAGATGCTGCGCAGCTACTGAACTTTATTCAGGATGAGCATCCCCAGACAATTGCGCTGATTCTATCTTATCTTTCCTCATCTCAAGCGGCATTGATTATTGCAGCACTTCCTCCTGACAGACAAGCGGATGTGACAAAACGTATTGCAGTAATGGATCGAACAAGTCCTGATGTGATAAAAGAGGTGGAGAAAGTTTTGGAATCCAAACTGGCATCTTTGGTCAACCAGGATTACACCATTATAGGCGGTGTAGATGCTGTGGTAGAAATTTTGAATACAGTAGATCGAGGTACGGAAAAACATATTATGGAAACATTGGAAATCGAGGAGCCGGAATTGGCAGACGAAATCAGAAAGAAGATGTTCGTATTCGAGGATGTTCTGCTTCTTGATGATAGAGCAATTCAGAGAGTACTTCGTGACGTGGATAACAATGACCTTGCTATCGCACTCAAGAGTGCAAATGAGCAGGTGCAGAATGCTATCTTTAACAACCAGTCAAAGAGACTAGCTGTTATGATCAAAGAAGATATGGAGTTTATGGGACCTGTTCGTATGAAAGATGTAGAAGAAGCACAACAGAAGATAGTAAATATCATCAGAAAATTGGAAGATGCAGGAGAAATCGTGATTTCCAGAGGCGGAGGAGACGAGATCGTTGTCTAGTAATTTGTTTAAGAGAGGTGCTACCTACATAAAGAATGAGGAAGTACGTGTGATTGATACCAATGCACTGCTGGCTGAAAAAATCAGTAGGATGACAGGAAACAGAATCGTACCTATGCCTCCACAGGATGATGGATTTGCCCAGGGTTTATCTGCTGAAGTGTTGAATGTGATTCCCGGTGAAGGTGGTATCAATACCGCTGATGGGGAGCATAACAGAGAATTAAGAGTAGCTTCAATAGAAAGCGAGCAGGAACCCATAGATCTGGGGCCTACACCGGAAGAGTTAAGAGAACAGGCAATTGCTGAGATAAATCAAATGAAAGAAGATGCGGCTTTATCATTGGAGAAAGAGAGACAAAAGACGCTGGAAGCTGCCGAAAATCAGGGGTATCGTGAAGGTCTTTCCCAAGCAATGCAGGAAGCCGTGAAAGCAAAAAAGGATTTGGAACTGGTGCGGAAGGAACTGGAAAAACAGTATGAAAAACAAATAGAGGATTTAGAACCTCGTATGGTGGAGACTCTTACAGATATTTATGAGCATATTTTTAATGTAGAGTTGTCTGGTTATAGGGATTTAATCGTTTACTTGATTTCGGGTGCTATGCGAAAGACGGAAGGTGGACGAGATATTATTGTTCATGTTTCAAAAGAGGATTACCCCTATGTAAGCATGCAAAAGAAGCAGATTACTGCCGGTGTCACTGCTCTTAACACAAATGTAGAAATGATAGAAGATATCACATTATCCAAAAATCAGGCCCTGATCGAAACAGGTGGCGGTATATTTGACTGTAGTCTGGGAACGCAACTATCAGAATTAAACCAGAAAATCAGGCTGCTATCCTATGAAAAGATAATAGGAGAGTAAACTTGCAGACAGTGAATGTAAATTTTGAGAAATATAGAAAACTGAAAGAAGGAACCTACTTTCATAAGCTGGGAAAAGTAGTAAATGTAGTCGGGCTGACCATTGAATCTGCGGGCCCTGATGCCAAACTGGGGGACCTGTGTGAAATTTTTCCGGAGGGTGAAGGACTTAAACCAGTAAAAGCAGAAGTTGTGGGTTTCAAAGATAAGAAAACTTTACTGATGCCCTATGAATCAACAGAAGGCATCGGTCTGAATAGCCTGGTGCAGAATATGGGTATGCCCCTTAGTGTTGAAGTCAGTGACGATATGCTGGGTAAAACTCTGGACGGTTTGGGGCAGCCAACGGATGGATACGACCTTAAAAGAGGCATCAATTATCCTGTTGAAGCCAAACCGCCAGATCCTATGAGCAGGGAAATTATTGATGAAGTTCTTTCTTTAGGTGTGAAAGCGGTAGATGGACTCCTTACAGTAGGAAAAGGACAGAGAATTGGTATCTTTGCCGGATCCGGTGTGGGTAAGTCGACCCTTCTTGGTATGTTTGCCAGAAACACCAAAGCAGATATAAATGTGATAGCTTTGATAGGAGAACGTGGAAGGGAAGTACGTGAATTTATTGAAAGAGATTTAGGTGAAGAAGGTATGAAACGTTCAGTGGTTGTGGTAGCAACTTCTGACAAGCCTGCTTTGGTAAGAAATAAAGCGGCTAAAACAGCTACTGCAATAGCCGAGTATTATAGAGATCAGGGAAAGGATGTACTTCTGATGATGGATTCCCTTACCCGTTTTTCCATGGCCCAGCGTGAAATAGGGCTAGCCAGTGGAGAACCTCCTGTATCCAGAGGTTATCCGCCCAGTGTTTATTCGGAAATGCCAAAACTACTGGAGCGTGCGGGCAGGGCAAGCAAGGGCTCTATTACCGGACTTTATACAGTACTGGTAGATGGAGATGACTTTAATGAGCCAATTACAGATACGGCCAGAAGTATTTTGGATGGGCACATTGTTTTAAGCAGAAAACTGGGAAATAAAAATCATTATCCCTCCATTGATGTTTTACAAAGTATTTCCAGATGCATGAGCCAGATTGTAAGAAGGGAACATAAGCAGCTGGCAGGGAAATTAAAGAGCGTACTGGCAACATATAATGAGGCGGAAGATTTGATCAATATTGGTGCATATAAGGCAGGAAGTAATACCGGTATTGATTACGCCATTCAAAAGATAGATGCTGTCAATGCCTTTTTGTGTCAGGAAGTGGATGAAAGATTTGATTATGAACAGACATTAGAGTTATTAATAAAGCTATTTGAGGATTAATTATGGCTAAGTTCAGATATCGGATGCAGAGTATTCTTGACATCAAAATGAAACTAGAGAATCAGGCTAAGCAGGATTTTGGAGCGGCGAAAGCGGCACTGGATTTACAGATAGATAAGCTGGAAGTGTTGAAACAGCGCAAACGTGGTTATGAGAGTGAAGCAGAAAGACTGCTGAATGGAGAACTGAAGATAAGGAATATAACGGATAACAAAGCAGCCATTTTGAGAATGGATGATTATATACGTGATCAGAAGGAAGTTGTCAAAAAGGCCGAAGATAAGCTGGAAGAGGCAAGGCTAAAGCTACAGCAGGTAGTACAGGAACGAAAAACGCATGAGAAACTGAAGGAAAAAGCATTTGATGAATTTCTGGAAGAAGAAAAGCGCTCTGAGGGTAAAGAAGTGGACCAGTTGACCAGCTATACCTATGGCCAGAGAAAAAAGGGAAACAGCAGTGTGGCAGAGAAAAAAGGTGAGGATTTAAATGGCTAAAGAAGTGGACCCATCTGCAGCAGAGAAAAAAAGACTGCAAAGTGAAAAGAAAAAACTAAAGACTGACCAGAAGAGGCAGAAAAAGGAAGCGAAGAAAAGGGCAAAAGAGTTAACGGCCCAAGAAGCAGAGCTCTCCGAAAATGAAGAGAATGGTGGCTTTTTTACATTCCTTGCTACATTGGCTATTATCGTTGTGTGGCTTGGAATCCTTTGCGTAGTCATAAAGCTGGATGTGGGCGGTTTTGGTACAAATGTGCTGACTCCGCTGTTAAAAGATGTGCCTGTGATTAACAGAATTCTACCTGATCCCAAAAGTATCAGTGAGGAAACGGTGGACAACGGAGGGTACAACAGCATAAGTGATGCTGTAGCGCAGATTAAGAACCTGGAGTTACAGCTACAACAGGCTCAGACTGAGAGCTTGGAAAAGGATGAAGAAATCACAAACCTGAAGGCCGAGGTTGTGAGACTGAAGGAATTTGAAGATAAACAGGTGGAATTCCAGAGAATCAAAACTGGATTTTTTGAGAATGTGGTTTATGCAGAGAATGGACCCGGTGCTGAAGCTTACAGAGAGTATTATGAAGCAATGGATCCCACTACTGCAGAATACTTATATAAACAGGTACTAGCACAACTGGAGGAGGATGGAAAGGTTTCTGATTATGCTGCAGCCTATTCAGCCATGAAACCAAAACAGGCAGCACAGATCCTTGAAGCAATGACAGACAACCTAGACCTGGCTGCCCGCATATTAAGTACCATGAATGCGGAGAGCAGAGGGAATATTTTAGGAGCAATGACCCCTGAGGTGGCGGCAAAGCTTACTAAAATCATGGAACCGGAGTCTTAAGTTACCATTACTTTTGACCGATATAGATAGTATCCGGTTCGCTTGAGCCGGAAAGAACCTTGATAATTGAAGAGAGGAGGAATGCGAATGACGAGCATACCTGTATCCGCAAGCACAAAGTCCTTTTTTATGGGAACCAATGCAGCGGTCACATCCGCAGGTACTGATGTGAGTCACAGCTTTTCTGAAACACTGGAGAGTCAGAAAAGTGACGGAAAAACAAATGAACCGGAAACATCCCCATCACATGCAATAGCAAAATCCGGAAAAATCAAACTGGACAGGAAGGTATCCAAACCGGACAACCAGGAAGTGTCTTCAGAGGACGCCATCTCACGGGCAGAGAAAGCAGCAGAAGCCATGGCAGACCAGATGGTAAAAAGGACGGCCGAAGAATTAGGTATTACAGAAGAGGAGGTTCTTCAGATATTGAATGACCTCTCCATGACACCGATGGATTTACTAAACAGTGAAAATCTTCAGGCAGTGGTTTTGGTAGCATCAGGAGAAAATGATAACTGTAGCCTTGTTACAGATGAAAATCTTTTTTCTTCTTACAAAAATCTGGCAAATGCATTGGATGAAGTCATCAAGGAAGTATCCCAAATCACCGGACTTTCCATGGACGAGGTAAAGGATGTTTTCGAAAAAATAGGTACCACTGAAGAAGATGGTGACGTTCACAAACCGGGAGGCTTACAGACACAGCGATTAGCAGAAGAGCAGCCTACAACACAACCCACAGATACACAGGATTGGAACTATACAGAAAAAGCATTGGAAACAGCTAAAAGCGATTTGAATTCTGACGATACCCAAAAGGTTGGGGATGAGTCAGAAGATGGTGTCCATGTTCTACTGGAAAGAAGCCTTTCTGAAAAGCCTGAGAAGGATGCATCTAAGGATTTCACGAATGGAAACAGCCAAAATCCACTTGCAGAGAACCAGATGAAACAGCTGACCAACGCTGTAACAGAAACTGCGAAGGAGACCGCAGGTTTTTTTGATACTGACACTGAAATGATTATGAATCAGATTACTGATTATATGAAAAGTCAGGTGGTGGATGGTATATCTGAAATTGATATGCAGCTGCATCCGGAAAATTTAGGTACTCTTCATGTAAAGCTTACATCCAAGGAAGGCGTGGTGACCGCACAGTTTACAGCTGAAAATGATGCCGTAAAAGCAGCTTTGGAAAGCCAGATGATTCAGCTGAAGGAAACATTTAAAGAGCAGGGCGTTTCTGTAGCAGCCATTGAAGTAATGGTTGAAAGCAACAGATTTGATGAAAATCTGAATCAGAACAGTAATGGCAGTATGCAGGAGGAAAGCAGACAGCATGGAAAGAGTCGCAGCAGAAGAATTCATTTGGGCAACCTGCCTGATGAAGAAAATCTTTCACCTGAGGAAGCACTGGCAGCAGAAATACTTAGAAACAGTGGAAGCACCGTAGATTATACGGCCTAACAAATGATGGTAAGCATAGTAGGTCGGGAAAGGAGAGAAGCATGAGTTTAGTAGCGCCGATAGAAGATGGCAAGCTGATACAGAATGGAGCATCAACCACAGAAAAGACCAAAGATGGAAGTAAACTGGATAAGGACTCCTTTTTGCAGCTTTTGGTCGCACAGATGAAATATCAGGATCCCCTGGAGCCAACATCAAATACCGAGTATATTTCCCAATATGCACAGTTTTCACAGGTTGAATCCCTACAGAGTATGAGCAACAATATGGATTTGCAGAGAGCAAGCTCCCTTGTAGGAGAACAGGTGTATATGAAGACTGCCACCGCTTCAGGTGAAACAAAGTATGTATATGGGAAGGTAGATTATGTTACCTATGAAGGCGGACAAGCATATTTATTCATAAACGAGAACAGGTACCCACTTTCTGAACTGGAGACAATTGTTGATTCTGATTACTACAAGGCTTACAACATGGCAACAGATTTGGTGACATCACTTAATAAACTGCCTGCAGTTGGAGCAATTGGTTTAAGTGACGGAGAAGCAATCGATGCCTTACAGAAAACCTATGATAGCATGACAGATTATCAAAAGTCTTTTGTATCAACTTCCAAGACAGAAGCTTTGAAAGCATACACCGATAAGATTGCAGAACTTAGAAAGCTGGCAAAAGCAGATAAGGGGAGCACCTGAACTTAAAAGCGTGACTGAAACACAGGGAGGTGTTGGGCATGAAAGTGCAAAACGGCAATTTTCTCTCCATAGAACAGCTTCAGGATCAATACTTAAGGCAGAAACAGAAAACAGAGGAAGTCAAAACAGACACCGGTCTTTCTTTTCAGGAGATATTAAACAGAAAGCAGAATAGTAATACTGACAGAATTGATCATCTAAGGTTTTCCAAGCATGCAGTAAGCCGGTTATCAGACAGAAATATTGAATTGACGAATGAGCAGATGGTACGCTTGTATGATGGAGCGAAAAAAGCAGGAGAAAAGGGAATACAGGAATCACTAGTAATAGTGGATCAGCTGGCATTTATTGTGAATATACCAAATAAAACAGTGGTGACAGCAATGGACCAGACAGAGAACCAAGACAACATTTTTACGAATATAGACGGAGCGGTCATTATGTAGCCGGACCTTTAGGAGGCTAAAGTTTCCCGAATGACAGAAGGAAACTAGTTTTGTTCTATACAGATAGGAGGTCACTTAATTATGATGAGATCACTTTTTTCTGGTGTTTCAGGACTAAAGACACACCAGACCAGAATGGACGTTATCGGTAATAATATTGCCAACGTCAATACAACAGCATATAAATCAAGCTCCATGGTATTCAGTGAATTGATTAGCCAGACGACCCAAAAAGCATCAGGTCCTAATGCCGCAACCGGATTAGGCGGTACCAATGCCAAACAGATAGGCCTGGGTGTCAAATCAGGAGCAATCAACACTAACATAAGTACACAGGGAGCAGCACAATCAACAGGAAATCCCTTTGATATCATGGTCAGTGGTAGTTCCTTCTTTGTAGTAAACAATGGCAGTGAGAACTTTTTTACCAGAGATGGTTCTTTTTATGTGGATGGCGCCGGTAACTTATGTATGACAAGCAATGGTTATAATGTTATGGGGTGGCAAGTGGATGATGAGACTATGAATATCAAGCAGGATTCTGTTTCGGCGCTTCGTATTATGAGTGCTGCCAATATGACTTATCCTCCCGAAGCAACATCCAAATCGTATGTATCTGGTATTATTGATAAAAACAATCCGGATGTAACCAGTGCTGCAGGAAAATCCATTAATCTTAACTTTTATGATGCTCTGGGTTATGCTTATACCGCTAAGCTGGTAATCAAGCAGTCTAGCTCCAATAATCAATACAGCATAGAACTGAATAAAATCCTTGACTCAAAAGGAGAAAAACTTGATATTGACAGTGTGACCTTTGGCACTAATACATCACAGAACATCAATAACACAGTTACCTTGGATACCACAGCATATAAGTGGGCGGACAAGGTGCTGGAGACAATAAGCGGTACGGATGTATGTGATATTACCAATATATTTGCAGATACAGCTAACGTAGAAAATCCTGCATTAAATACAACTGATACAGATGCAATGGCTGCTCTGGATCAGCTTGCAAAAGCTTATGGTTTTGAAGGAGCAACAGAGAACTTTCTGAATCTGACCGTTGCGCTGACAAACAAGGCAGCAAGTGGGACCACTTTTACGAGTGCAACCTATACAGTACAACAGCTGTTATATAACCAGTCAAAGGGCGTGAACCCCAATTTCTCAACAAGCCACGATGCCATCACAGAAAATCCGTCTAACTTTAGCTTAAATTCATTTGATACCACCGGACGTAATTTTGAAGGTGCTACACTGGTATACGACGCAGATAAAGGTGGTTTCCAGGGAATCAACGGTGTCAGTACGGTAACGGCAGTGAATCTGGGACTCAGTGGACTGGGTGGAAATTTTTCGGATATCAGCATAGATTTTGCTACCAGCTCCATGTATGACAATAGCGGTACCTGTACCGTTGCAGCCACAGCCGGGGATACAGATGGACTTGGCATGGGTCGTAAATTAGGTGATATGAGTGGTGTCTCCATTCAGACAGATGGTTTGATTTATGCCTCTTATGACAATGGTATGACAAGACTTTTAGGTCAGATTGCAGTAGCAGAGTTTGCGAATGTTTCGGGTCTTGAAAAAGCAGGTGATAACCTTTATTCGGCAACCTTAAACTCAGGCGAGTTTAATGGAATTGGTGTGAATATTACAGCAAATGGCGGCAAGATGTCCACAGGTCAGCTGGAAATGAGTAATGTAGACCTCTCTGCAGAATTCACTGAAATGATTACTACACAGCGTGGTTTTCAGGCTAACAGCCGTATCATTACAGTATCAGATACACTACTGGAAGAATTAACCAACTTAAAAAGATAATAAATAAAGCATAAGACAAAGGGTCAGGCAGTATCTGCATGACCCTTTAGATCTTTCCAAGTGACCACACACCCTTAAGGAGGTAGTATAATATGATTGAGATTACGAAAATGAGTGGACAGATAATATTAGTAAATCCTGATTTAATAGAAACAGTGGAAGAAACACCGGATACTGTTATGACACTCACTACAGGTAGAAAAATTATTGTAAAAGAAAGTAGACAAGATGTGAAAAATCTAGTAAAATTGTATAGAAAGGATATTTTTGCAGATTAGTGTATTTTATTAGAGAAATATACAAGAATTGGCAGAAAATGGTAGGTGGTTACGCGTGGATATTGCAACAATAATTGGATTGGTTGTATGTTTTGCCATGGTTATTCTTGGTGTTGCTACCAGCGGTGGTGGCTTACAGGCTTTACCAAGCTATATTGATCCTCCATCCATAGCAATCACATTTGGAGGTGCTTTTTCGGCAATACTGGCATCCAATTCCATAAAAAGTTTTATGAGTGGCTTAAAGAGTTTTTCACTTGTACTAAAAGTGCCACAGAATAACACAGCTGAAATGATTAAAAATATTATAGACTTGTCCAATGTAGCCCGGAAAGAAGGCCTACTTTCTTTAGAGGAAGCTACCGGCAGTCTGGAAGATGAGTTCTTAAAAAAAGGAATTCTTTTGATTGTAGACGGGACTGATCCGGAATTGGTTCGTGCCATCATGGAAACGGAATTGATTAGTATGGACAGCAGACATAAAGAAAGAATTGGTTTCTGGGATAGTGTTGGTTCCATGGGACCAGCCTGGGGCATGATTGGTACATTGGTAGGTCTTGTTAACATGTTGAATAACATGGATGATGCATCTACCATCGGCCCTAACATGGCAACTGCACTGATTACCACACTATACGGCTCCTTATTGGCTAATATGATTTGTATTCCAGTTTCAAACAAGCTTAAATCTCATAATGATATGGAAATGATGCAAAAAGAGATTATGATAGAAGGACTCTTATCGATTCAAGCTGGAGAAAATCCCCGTGTTATTGAAGAAAAACTGAAATCCTTTATGGCACCGGTGGAACGAACTACTGCAGCTGATGACGGAGGTGAGGTGAATGGCTAAACGGAAGGCAGATACACCACCACCAGGTGCACCTGCATGGATGGCTACCTTTGGCGATCTGATGAACCTACTCCTTTGTTTCTATGTCCTTTTGTTTTCCATGTCGAACATAAACCAGGAAAGACTGTCTGCGGTTGCAGAATCCTTCAGCAGTACTTTTTCTATTTTCAATGGAGGAGCGACATCTATTGGAGATGGCCTATTAATCAGCAATGGGGTAAGTCAGCTAAATGAACTGGATAAGTACATGAACAGTACAGGAAAAGCAGCTGAAAGTAAAGAAGATTCAGAAAAATTAAATGAGTATGATGATATGGCGGAAAAGATGGAACAGGCTCAGTTAGCAGAGTCCGAACAGTTGGCAGAGAAAGTGGGAGAAAGTCTGGCTGAGAATAACCTGGGAGATGCCATCAGTATAGATTTTAATGCACAGTACGTGCAGCTTACATTAAAAGGAGCACTTCTTTTTGCTTCAGGAAAGGCTGAAATCAGAGATAACGCATTACCGGTAGTGGATAAGGTAGGAGTTATACTGCAAAAGTATGCATACAGCATTATAGAAATCGAAGGACATACAGATAACGTGCCTATTAATGGCGGTAAATACGCTGACAACAGTGAACTGAGCTGTGCCAGAGCATTATCTGTATTTAATTACCTAATAGATACCACAAGCTTAGAGCCGGCAAATATTAAGTATTCAGGACGGGGTGAATATGTTCCTGTGGCTGATAATTCTACTGAAGAAGGACGAGCTAAGAACAGACGTGTTGAAATTCGCATTTACAACAAACTAAGTAATTACGAATAAACAATAATGATGAAAGGATGCGTATTTACGCAGAAAAAGTATGAAAAAGAACCTAATGTCTATTTTGATACTTGCATTATTGGTAGTTAATATTGCATTAACAGCTATTATGATGTTCAGTGTAACAGGCGCCATGAAGAGTACCACTTCACTGGTTTCGAAGGTGGCCGCGGTACTTGATTTGGAACTGAATATGGGAACG
Organism: Lachnospiraceae bacterium; assembly: GCA_035271185.1. Taxonomy (GTDB): domain Bacteria; phylum Bacillota; class Clostridia; order Lachnospirales; family Lachnospiraceae; genus Acetatifactor. The sequence goes on from DATERV010000186.1 coordinate 21,588, forward strand.
GAGGAATCACAGATTCCGATTAAGAATATCGAATCTCACGATATAGCAGATGCTATGACCATATTGCTTAAGAACAGTGAGGATGGCTCTCAGCACTATGCGCTGATAGCAGTGTCACTTCAGCTGGATAAAAAAAATAAAGATTTTAAAGAATATGTAGAAACACTAACAACAAATGAAAGCATAATAAAGGGTGAAATTATTGATGTGGTTTCTTCCTATACGATAGATGAATTTCAAAGTGATACTGATGGGATTAAGAATGAAATTCTAGCAAAACTACGTTCTGTTTATAAGTCCGATTTCATCTATAGGGTGGTATTCAGTGACGTCAAAGTGTACTGATTACAGACAGATAAGATATACCTATGACTACAGACGGGAGGTGAACTTTCATGGGTGAGGTGTTGTCCCAAAATGAAATAGACAACCTGCTGGCAGCCCTTTCTTCGGGTGAACTGGATATGGAACAGATACAGGATGCCAACGATAAGCATGTTAAGAATTATGATTTTCATCGCCCAGCTAAGTTCTCCAAAGAACATTTACGAACTCTGGAAATTATTTTTGAACATTATGGAAGGCTGATTTCTACAAATCTTCCGGTTTATCTAAGAAAAAATGTGCAAGTTAGCGTAGCAAGCTCTGAAACAGTTACATTCTCGGAATTTTCAAATGCCTTATCCAATCCTGTCATATTGGGAATTGTGAACTTTGCTCCCTTGGTGGGGAATATCATTATAGATTTGTCAACGAATTTGGGTTATGCCATGATTGACCGCATGCTTGGTGGACCGGGTGTTCCACTTGAAAAGAGCAGGGACTTTTCAGAAATTGAATTATCTATTATTGAGAGAGTCATGATTGTATGTATGCAGCTCATGAGAGAACCTTGGAAAAATGTTATGGATGTGAATCCTATACTAGACAGACTTGAAACAAATCCTCAATTTGCACAGATTATTTCTCCAAACGATATGGTTGCCATTGTCACCCTAAATATGAAAATAGGAGAAGTACAAGGCTTTATGAACATGTGTCTTCCATACTTTACACTGGAAGATATTATGGATAAATTGAATACAAGATTCTGGTATGCAAATATGCAGGAGCGCAAGGATGATGATTACGAAGATCATATTGAATCTTTGATTCGAAGAGTAGACATACCAATAAAAGCAGTTTTGGGAAAGAGTATTGTATCTGTAAGTGATTTCGCCAATCTGCAGGTCGGAGATGTAATCCGACTAGATGCTCATTTAGACAGCGAACTATCTGTATACGTGGGTAATATCAGTAAATTCACCGCATTACCGGGCGCAAGTAAAGAAAATTATGCGGTCAGAGTAACTTCGGTAATCAGAGAGGGGGAATAGGACATGGATGGCATGTTGTCCCAGGATGAAATAAATGCACTGCTTAGCGGCATGGACTTATCAGAAAATAGCAGTAGTAACGCAAAAACACCGGTATACCCAGAACTAAGTGTTAGTATTGATGAGTCATTGGTGTCGGATGTGGAGAGGGATGCGATTGGAGAAGTTGCAAATATCAGTTTAGGTTCATCCGCAACTACTTTATATTCTCTGGTAAACAGGAAAGTTAAGATTACCACACCGGTAGTTACATTAGCCAACTGGAATACAGTATTAAGGGATTATCAAAGTTCATGTGTCTTTATTCAGATTAAGTACACAAAAGGTTTGGAAGGTACAAACATACTTGTCTTGAAAGAGCGTGATGTGAAAGTCATTACCGATTTAATGATGGGTGGTGATGGTACTAATACAGATGGTGAATTAGAAGAATTGCATTTAAGCGCAATATCCGAAGCCATGAATCAGATGATGGGTTCTGCAGCAACTTCTCTTTCTACCATGTTGGGGATCATAATAGATATCAGCCCACCAGATGCCAGCCTGGTTAACTTGACAGCTTACCGTAGTGGCTCAGATATAGCTTCATTTTTAGGTGGGGATTTTGTAAAAGTTGCATTTTGTATGCACATCGATGATTTGGTGGATAGTTCGATTATGCAGCTGTATCCCATCGATTTTGCCAAGAATCTTGTCGATACCTTTATTACAAACCAGAATAAGGATAGCTCTTCTGCTGCAAGTAAGGCGAACGATAAACCGAAAGAAACTCAAAATACTGCTTCGAGTAGTCAGCCATCACGAAATGATGTAAATCCTCAAATGGGAATGAATTCTCAAATGGGAATGAACCCTCAAATGGGAATGAATCCTCAAATGGGAATGAACCCTCAAATGGGAATGAATCCTCAAATGGGAATGAATCCTCAAATGGGAATGAACCCTCAAATGGGAATGAACCCTCAGATGGGAATGAATCCTCAAATGGGAATGAACCCTCAGATGGGAATGAATCCAATGTATGGATTGCAGATGGGAATGAATCCCCAGATGTCATCACAGGGAGCCATGGCACAGATGTATACGCCACCGCAAATGAACATGCAACAGCCAAATGTGAATATTCAACCTGCACAATTTCAGAATTTTTCCAATGATCTTGCACAGATGGCAGGACAGGAGAATATAGGACTGATAAGGGATGTGCCTCTGGAGGTCACAGTAGAATTAGGAAGAACCAAGAAATCAATTGCTGAAATACTTGATTTTGCACCAGGCACCATAATTGAACTTGACAGAATAGCCGGTGAACCTATTGATGTATTGGTAAATGGTAAATTTGTTGCCAAAGGTGAAGTGGTAGTAAACGAAGAAAATTTTTGTATCAGGGTAACTGAAATTATCAAGGGAAAATAATTTAAGCAAATAAGGAGTGAAGTAAAATGGCAAAAACTATTTTGATTTGTGATGATGCTGCTTTTATGCGAATGATGATAAAGGACATACTAACAAAAAATGGATATATTGTAATCGGTGAAGCTGAGAATGGTGTTAAAGGCATAGAAAAGTATAATGAGCTTCATCCGGATTTGGTACTAATGGATATTACGATGCCGGAACTAGGTGGTATTGAAGCACTGAAAGGAATTAAGCAGGCAGATCCATCAGCACTTGTTATTATGTGTTCTGCAATGGGTCAACAGGCCATGGTTATCGAGTCCATACAGGCAGGTGCAAAAGATTTCATTGTAAAGCCATTCCAGGCCGACCGTGTTTTGGAAGCTGTGAAAAAGGTTGTGGGATAATGCTCTTAGTAGGAATGAAGAAAGCGGAAAGTATTGGTCAGCTGATCACGGTACTTCTGATTTTTATACTGGTGTTAGCACTGACTCTCGTTACAACAAAATGGATAGCAAGATACCAGAAGGGACAACGTGGCGGAAACAACATTGATATTGTGGAAACCTGCCCAATGGGCAATGGGAAGTACATACAGATAGTCAAACTGGCTGATGCTTATGTAGCAATTGCAGTGTGTAAGGATTCAGTTACGCTTCTTGCTGAATTAAATAAGGAGCAAATCGTTTTTCCGACAGGTGATGGCGGCACTACTTTGAACTTCAAGGAACTCCTTCAAAAGGCAAGGTCCTTAAAGGACAAATCATCGAAAGAAGAGTAGGCTTATCATGAGAGAACAGATGAATATATATCTCAAAACATTAAAGAGAGTAATATGCCTGCTGGTTACGGTAGGCATATTGTGTATTATACCTGTACAGACCGTTTTGGCATCCTCTGCAAAGGGACTTACAGGTGAAACGGAGAATTCTACCGTTATCAATGAACCTGGGTCTGCTCAGACATCAGAAGACTTGAACCAACTGAATATAGCGAATACGGTAACCATTGAATACAATGATGGAAATGGTCAAATAAATGGATCGTTAAGAATTTTGTTAACATTGACATTAATTGCAATTGCTCCTACCTTGATTATCTGCATGACATCCTTTACCCGGATTATTATTGTACTTCACTTTACAAGATCCGCTTTAGGAACCCAGACGGCACCACCCAATCAAATATTAGTTGGACTGGCGCTGTTTCTCACGTTCTTTATTATGACACCCACCGTCACAACTATTTATAAAGAAGCTTATGTACCATATGAAGCGGGGGAACTGACACAGGATGAGGCGTTAATAGTCGCAGTGGAACCGATGCGTGAGTTTATGTATCAGGATACGCAAGCGAAGGATGTGGAGCTGTTTATGAGTATTGCCAGACAGGAGTGGAGCGGACAACTGGACGATATTCCCTTAACAGTTCTGATTCCCAGTTTTATGGTCAGTGAACTACGATATGCATTTTTTCTTGGATTTCTGATCTATATTCCATTTATCATCATTGACATGGTGGTAGCTTCTACTTTGATGAGTATGGGTATGATGATGCTTCCACCTACTACAATTTCCATGCCTTTTAAAATACTGCTTTTTGTTATGGCTGATGGTTGGAGCTTGATCATTGGCAGTCTGATGCATACATTTACATATTAGTAAAGAAAGGAGAGTCTATGAGTATTGAAGCAGTTTCAGAAATCACAAACAAAGCGTTGTACCTGATTATAGAGGTTTCTTTGCCGGTGCTTTTAGTCTCCTTAATTGTGGGTTTAATTATCAGCATTTTTCAAACAGTTACTTCTATTCAGGAGCAGACACTGACATTTGTCCCTAAAATCATCTGCGTTTTTTTAACACTCATGATTACAGGCAGCTGGATATTAAATCGCATTATTGATTTTACAACTGATTTATGGCTAAATTTTTCTTATTACGTTAAGAACTGAGAGATGGCTTATGATTGATTTATCGTTTTCATTATTGGACTTGGAATATTTTCTACTGATAATGGTGAGGGTATCCTGCTTCGTGTTTATTGCTCCATTTTTTAGTATGAATAATACGCCCGCACAGGTCAGAATAGCCATTTCCTTTTTTACATCATTATTGCTATATACTTCCTTAACACCCTCTGATGCGGTGGTTTATCATACAGTTGTTGAGTATGCAGTTATCGTCGGAAAAGAAGCAGTAACGGGTTTGTTGATTGGCTTTTCTGCTAGTATTTGTACTTCAATCGTCAATTTTGCAGGTTCCATAGTGGATATGGAAACAGGGTTATCTATGGTCACACTGATGGACCCTACCAGTAAGGAGCAGGTCAGTGTAACAGGCGTACTTTATCAGTATGTACTAATGATGATGCTTATTGTCAGTGGCATGTACCGGTACTTATTGGGAGCCTTAGCAGATTCCTTTTTACTCCTTCCTGTAAACGGTGCTGTAATCAGAGGAGAAAACCTGGTTTCCACACTGGTTTTGTTTATGGGAGATTATATTGTAATTGGTTTTAGAATTTGTCTCCCGGTATTCTGTGTGTCATTGTTACTAAATACAGTTTTAGGCATTTTATCCAAAGTATCGCCACAGCTGAACATGTTTGCTGTAGGGATACAATTTAAAATAATAGTGGGATTATGTGTATTATTTCTCACATCAAGTATGCTGGCAGGTGCTTCTAACTTTGTTTTTTCTGAAATAAAGAAAGTAACCGTTGCATTTGTGGAGGGCATGATGTGATTTTAAAATATAATCTGCAGTTTTTTGCTTCAGATGGTCCGGGCGGAGAAAAAACGGAACCTGCAACCGAAAAGAAACTATCAGATGCCAGAAAAGAAGGACAGGTTGCGAAAAGTAAGGAAGTAGGGAATGCAATCAGCCTTCTCGCTATGTTTTTAGTAATCAGATTTTGGGCAGGCCGAATGGGGATCCAATTTTTGGAGGTATTTTCAACAGTATATAAAGAAATGCCGGATACAGTTGTGAATTGGAATGGTTATCTGCCACAAAACGATATGCTTCTGGCTTTTAGACAGATAATTATTCAGATTTTATATTTGATTACACCTGTTTTTATTGTGGCCTTTATAGCAGCCATACTTGGGGATGTGATACAGATCAGATGGATGGTTACTGGAAAACCATTACAACCCAAGTTTAGCAAGATGAATCCCCTCAGTGGTTTTAAACGTATATTTTCTACTAATGCGATTGCAGAGTTGATTAAGTCCATACTAAAAATTCTTATTATTGTGTATATCAGCTACACGTATTTAAAAGATAAGTGGCCCTATATATATTTGCTATATGATATGACTCTGGTTCAGGCAATTCAACTGGTAGGAGAACTGGTAACAGATCTAGGTATCAGAATCTCAGTTGTCTACATTGCCATTGCTCTGGCTGATTACATTTTTCAGAGAGTAAAATTCAGCAGGGATATGCGAATGACGAAGCAGGAAATCAAAGATGAATACAAACAGCAGGAAGGGGATCCTCAGATCAAGGGTAAGATACGTCAGCGTATGCAGGAAGCATCCCGCAGAAGAATGATGCAGAATCTTCCCAAGGCAGATGTAGTGATAACAAACCCCACCCACTATGCTGTGGCTATACAGTATGATCCGGATATTGCAGCAGCCCCTATAGTATTGGCAAAAGGGGAAAATTACATGGCCCAGAGAATTAAGAAAGTGGCCAAAGAAAATGAAATTGAAATTGTGGAGAACAAGCCATTAGCCAGAATGCTTTATGCCAATGTGGATGTTGGAAGCATCATTCCCCCTGAACTATATCAGGCGGTAGCCGAAGTACTGGCATTTGTGTACCAATTAAAAGGGAAGTCTTAGAATACATGACAGGAGGTCAGGAACATGAATATAAATATGAAGAAAGCTGATATCGTAGTAGCAGCATATGTAGTGGTTGCTTTCGTTATGATGATTGTTCCCATACCTACCTTCCTTTTGGATTTTTTCCTGGCATTAAACATGGCCATGGCCTTTACAATTCTGTTTGTTTGTATGTTTTCAGGGGAAGTTTTGGAATTATCTTATTTCCCTACCATCATTTTGTTCACTACTGTTTTTCGATTAGCTATGAATGTTTCCTCTACCAAATTGATTCTCACAAAGGGGTATGCAGGTAATGTGGTACAGACCTTTGGACAGTTTGTTGGTGGCGGTGATTTGATAGTTGGTTCTGTTATCTTTTTCATTTTAATTTTAGTACAGTTTCTGGTAATCAACAAGGGTTCTGAGCGTGTTGCTGAAGTAACTGCACGTTTTACGCTGGATGCCATGCCCGGTAAACAGATGGCGATTGATGCTGATCTGAATACGGGTGCCATCGATGATAAAGAAGCCAGGAAAAGAAGAGAGAAGATTCAGCAGGAAGCCAGTTTCTTTGGTTCCATGGATGGTGCGGTAAAGTATGTTAAGGGCGATGCCATTATGGGCTTATTGCTGACTGCAATCAATGTAGTCGGTGGTATTTTAGTGGGGATGACCAGGGAAGGCCTGGAATTACAGCCTTCTCTTAATAAATATGTGATTCTTACCATTGGTGATGGACTTGTAAGCCAGATTCCCTCGCTTCTGATTTCTTTGTCAACCGGTATTCTGGTTACAAAGGGAAGCAAAGAAGCAGACTTTGGACCTGCAATCCTAAAGCAGCTTTTTGGTGTACCCAAAGTAATGTATTTAGTTGGTGTCACACTTTCCTTTTTAGGTATTGTTACAGATTTGAATACCATTCTATTCTTAGGAATGGGGCTGGCCTTTATTGTAGGCGGCAGGATGATGGCAGGTAATCTGGAAACAGCGAACATTGAAGCGCAGGTGGATTCTGATGAAGCAGCTGCAGAAGAAATCAGACAGCCGGAGAATGTGAATAGTCTTTTGCAGGTTGATCCAATTGAACTGGAATTTGGATATGGGATTATTCCCCTTGCTGATGTGAATCAAGGTGGGGATTTACTGGATCGTGTGGTCATGATCAGAAGACAAATCGCATTAGAGCTGGGGATTGTAGTACCCATTATTCGACTCAGAGATAATATACAGCTGAATCCCAATCAGTATATTATTAAAATCAAGGGTATTCAGGTAAGTGAGGGAGAAATATTGTTCGATCATTATATGGCAATGAATCCAGGTTATGTGGAAGAAGAAATAACCGGTATTCCCACCTTTGAACCCTCTTTCCACTTGCCGGCTATCTGGATTACAGAAGGCCAGCGAGAACGGGCTGAAAGTCTGGGGTACACGGTTGTTGACCCTCCCTCTATCATTGCCACTCATTTGACAGAGATTATCAGACAGTATATATCTGAATTATTGACACGACAGGATGTACAGAACCTGGTTAATAATCTCAAAGAAACCAATCCTTCTCTGGTAGAAGAGCTTATACCAAAGCAGCTTGGTCTTGGTGAAATACAGAAGGTATTGCAGAACTTGTTAAAAGAAGGTATCTCTATACGTGACTTGCTTACCATATTTGAGACACTGGCAGATTATGCATCTACTACAAGAGATACAGATATTTTGACAGAATATGTAAGGCAGAGCCTGAAACGTGCTATATCCAATAAGTATTTTCCAACGCATGAAACCACTAATGTCATTACCTTAGACCCGAAGGTGGAACAGGAAATCATGGGTAGTGTGAAACAGACAGAACAAGGTGCTTACTTGAACCTTGACCCGGAGAGAACAAAGAAAATCATGGAATCTGTTGGCAAAGAAGTACAGAAAATGGAGAATTTGGGAAAGAGTCCCGTTGTCATTACTTCACCCATTGTACGAATGTACTTTAAACGCCTGACAGAGGATTACTATAAAGATTTGATTGTGGTGTCCTACAATGAGATTGAATCCAATGTAGAGCTACAGTCTGTAGGGATGGTGACAGCATAATGATAATTAAAAAATTCCAGGGTAAAACTGAAGAGGAAGCAATGGAAGCAGCAAAAAAGGAATTGGGCGATTCTATTATAGTGATGAATGTGAAAAGCGTAAAAAGAAAAGGCATTTTTGCGGCATTCAAGCGACCCATGATTGAAGTAACGGTTGCTTTGGAAGAGGAAACAGAGCGCTTTACTCCGGTTAAGAAAGAAACTACACAGACAACCAATGGAGCCCTAAAGAAGGATACTCCTATTACCAGTGCATGGGTAAAGGATGGTGTAGCAAACCATGCCGTACAAGCACCACAGAAAAAAAGTACTGTTGAGATGGGTACCATTGAGGAAAAACTGGACAGCTTACAGACTCTATTAGTAAAGCAACTAAAAACACCGGAAGCAGAAAAGACTTTGGAAAAAACTGATGAGCAGACTGTCAAGGAACCTGTAGAAGAGAAGGATGCAGAACTCGTAAAGTTTATGAAGCTGCTCTATAACATTATGCTGGAAAATGAGATTGATGAAAAATATGTAAATCAAATTATGGAAGAAATTGAAAAGGTACATAAACCCAATACACCATTCGATTATGCACTAGCTAATACATACCAACGGATGATTTTGAAATTTGGTAAGTCTGTAGAGATATCACCTTCAGAAAAGGGCCCTAAGGTGGTATTCTTTGTGGGCCCTACCGGCGTAGGAAAAACAACAACCATTGCAAAGATTGCGTCCAGATTCAGTGTGGATGATAAGAAAAAGGTGGCCTTACTTACTGCCGATACTTATCGTATTGCCGCTGCAGAGCAGCTTCGTACCTATGCCAATATTCTGGAAGTTCCATTTAGGGTCATCTATACCATTGAAGAACTTGAAAATGCCCTCCGGGATTTTAAAGACTTTGAATATATTTTTGTGGATACAGCGGGCCATTCCCATCAGAACCAAGCTCAGAAGGAAGCCATGCGTTCCCTGATCCATTGTGTGGATGGACTGGCTGATAAGGAAGTATTCCTGGTTTTAAGTGCAACCACAAAATACAGGGATTTGTTAAGCATAGCAGACAGCTACAAGGAAATGGCAGATTATAAATTGATTTTCACCAAGTTGGATGAGACAACAGCATTTGGAAATCTATTTAATTTGAGACTTTATACCAATGCAAGCCTGTCCTATGTAACTTGCGGGCAGAATGTTCCGGATGATATTGAAAAGTTCAGTCCTCAAAAAACAGTGAAGCAGCTGTTAGGTGGAAGAATGTAAAGATTTGCATCATGATGATGGAGGAAGGATATGGATCAGGCAGAACAATTACGTAATATAATTAAAGCAAATAATCAACCACGTCCTCTTGCTAGGGTAATTACCGTAACCAGTGGAAAGGGTGGAGTAGGAAAATCCAATGCTGCTATTAATTTAGCAATTCAATTTCGTAAGATGGGGCAGCGAGTGATTATCCTGGATGCAGATTTCGGACTTGCTAACATTGAGATTATGTTTGGAGCGGTTCCCAAACATAACTTGTGTGATTTGATTTATCAGGGAAAGAATATTAAGGAAATTATTACCTGGGGTCCTATGGATGTTGGATTTATATCAGGGGGATCCGGAATAGCTGGAATGTCAAATTTGGACAGGGACTATCTGATCTATATCATTCAAAATCTGGCAGAGCTTGATGCCATAGCAGATATTATCATTGTGGATACAGGAGCAGGAATTTCTGATGCGGTATTGGAATTTTTAGTTGCCAGTGGAGAAATTTTACTTGTGACTACACCGGAGCCTACTTCCATTACAGATTCCTATTCTCTGCTGAAAGCCTTGAACAGGCATCCTAGATTCTCAGCTGAGAGTTCACAGGTAAAGATGATAGCCAACCGAGTGGACAAGGACGAAGAGGGACAGACATTGTTCAATAAATTGAATGCAGTTGTATCCAGATATTTAAAGCTTCCTTTTAGTTATTTAGGTGCAGTTCCCCTGGATGATCTATTAACTAAAGCAGTGATGCAGCAGATGCCTGTATCCTTACAGAGCCCGACAGCAAAGTCCAGTCTGGCATATGAAAACATAGCAGCTAAGTTGATGAACAGGGAGATGACTGTAAGGAAACGTGGAATGGCAGCATTTTTCTCTCATATAGTAACAGGAAAAAAGATGGGGTAGGAGGGCATTATGTTATCAAATGTGATTGGACCAGGCTGTAAAATAGAGTTGCAGGCAATCAATCGGCCAAATGAAAGCAACGAAACGGTGAACAGAACATATCTGAGCCAGGTATATGAAATTATTACAGAAGACCGTATGGAGATTACAATGCCCATGGAGCAGACAAAGCTGATTTTGCTACCGGTGGATGGTGAATATGATGTCATCTTCTATGGTGAGCATCTATACCAGTGCTTTGTTAGAATTATTGACAGATATAAAAGTAATAATGTGTATATACTGGTGGTAGAAATGACCAGCAATCTCAGAAAATACCAGAGAAGAGATTATTATCGATTCAGCTGTGCATTGGAGATGTGTGCCAGACCATTACAAGAGGAAGAGATGAAGGCAGTGGAGCAGAATGACGCTTATCATCTGACCCCTGGATTACCACTAAAAAGAAGCATTATCGTGGATATCAGCGGTGGCGGATTGAGGTTTATGAGTAATCAGAGTTATGAACCTGACAGTTTTATTTATTGTACCTATCATCTGTTAATTGGAGGTAAAAACAAAGAGTGTGAGATAATTGGAAAGATACTGACAGTAAAAGAAATGGAACATAAAAAAGGTACCTTTGAACACAGAGTACAGTATGTGAATCTGGATGTGGATGATAGGGAAAAAATTATTAAGTATATCTTTGAAGAGGAAAGAAAGAACAGAAGAAGAGAAAAAGGGTAAAGAACATGAAAAAAATACTGGTTATTGACGACTCTGCACTTATGAGAAGAGTCTTTTGTGATATAATAAATAGCGAAGAAAGATTCTTCGTTGAGGATTGTGCCACAAATGGACTGGAAGCTTTAGATTTATTGAGTAGAAAGCAATATGATGCGGTTGTGCTGGATGTAAACATGCCCAAGATGAATGGGCTTGAATTACTGAAGGAAATGCAGAAGTACAAAATTTCCGCACGAGTGTTGATGGCAAGTACTGACACCAGTGAGGGTACAAAAACAACACTGGAAGCCTTGGAACTAGGAGCATTGGATTTTATACATAAGCCGCAAAATGCATCTGATTGCCGTTCAGAAGATTTTAAAAGAAGCTTTTTGGAAATAGTATCAGTCGTGTCAGAATCAATGCCTCCTATATTCACAAATGAAGTTCAAAAACAGGAAGAACGTAACACTGCAGTGAAAATGGCAGAGTTTGTGAAAAGGCATGCGTCTTTAGTAACAGGCAAAAAAATTGTGGCAATAGCCTGTTCTACCGGTGGTCCCAAAGCGTTACAGTCAGTGATTCCTCTATTACCAGCTTCCTTAATGGCACCTGTACTGATTGTACAGCATATGCCACAGGGATTTACCAAAGCTTTGGCAGACAGGCTCAATACCTTAAGTGAATTGATTGTAACCGAGGCTGCAGAAGGTGATATTTTGGAAAATGGGCATGTATATCTTGCAATGGGTGGCAGACATATGAATGTTGCAAATGCGCCAGGCGGGAAATACAAAATTCATTATACGGATGAGCCACCCAGAGAAGGTGTGAAGCCTTGTGCAAATTATATGTTTGAGTCACTGAAGGTAAGCAACTTTGATGAGATAATCTGTGTGGTAATGACTGGCATGGGAGCTGATGGAACAAAGGGAATTTTGCACTTAAAGCAAGGAAAAAGTACATTTGTGATTGCACAGGAGCAAAGTACCTGCGCAGTATACGGAATGCCAAAAAGCATTGTAAATGCAGGTGCTGCGAATCATATTGTACCACTTGATCAGATTGCACAGGAGATAATATTAAGCGTGGGGGTAAAGTAAAATGGACGTAAGCCAATATCTTGAGATTTTTCTTGATGAAACGACAGAGCATTTACAGAATCTGAATACACAAATTCTGGAGTTGGAACAAGATTCTGAAAACATGGATACCATAAATGAGATATTCCGTGCTGCACATTCCTTGAAGGGTATGGCAGGTACCATGGGATATAAGAGGATGCAAACACTGACTCATGATATGGAAAATGTGTTTTCAGAAGTACGGAATGGCAACATAAAGGTGAAAGCCAATATGATTGACATTTTGTTTCATTGTCTGGATGCATTGGAGGAGTACACAAAAAACATTAGGGGATCTGCAGATGAGGGTACGAATGAGAATGAACCACTCATCAGGATGCTTAATGATTTGCTGAAAGATACAAAGGATAAGGAGTCTAAACCGGCCGGACAACCCAAAACAGAACCTGAAAAGACAGAAGATACAGACGCAAATGAAAATAAGAAATGGCTGGATATCAAGCTGGATAGTACTGACGTGATGGTAATCAACGAAGCACAGAAACAGGGAGAAAATGTGATTGGTGTTACTGTAAAGGTACAGGATACCTGCCTGTTGAAAGCAGCCAGAGCCTTTTTAGTGTTTAAGGCCTTGGAGGAAATTGGCGAGATTATCATTTCCGAACCATCCGTACAGGATATTGAAGATGAAAAATTTGAAATGGATTTCTCACTTTTTATTATTACCAAATCATCTGTTGAGAAAGTTATGGCAGTAATCAACAATGTTTCTGAGATTGATACTGTGGTTGCTGATATTATTGATATCGGTAAGATGCAGCTGAATGATGAAAGTAAAGCAGCAGCTGAGCATAAGGAAAGTATGCATAAAGATGAGCAGAATAGAAACTCCGCTAATGTTCCACAGCAGGTAAAACAAGATGCCGGGCAGAGCACATCAGATAAAAAAGCTGCGACAAAGTCTGCTGCAGGCAAACCGATTGTCAATAGAACTGTTCGTGTAGATATTGAGAAACTGGATGTATTAATGAATCTGGTAAGCGAGCTGATCATAGCTAAGAACTCTTTGGTGTCAGCATCACAAGCAACTCCTTATCTAAATGAAAATTCATCACAGAATAGCGTGAATGAGCAGATTGAGTATTTGGAAAGTGTGACCACAAATCTTCATGAATCTGTTATGAAGGTTCGAATGGTTCCGATTGAAAGTGTTGTAAATAAGTTCCCCAGAATGATCAGAGACTTATCTAAAAATCTGGATAAGAAGATGGAACTATATATGTCCGGTGAGGAAACTGAGCTAGATCGTACGGTAGTAGACGAAATCGGCGACCCTTTGATGCATCTGCTCAGAAATGCTGCAGATCATGGACTGGAGTCAGCTGAAGTCCGTGCTCGGACAGGAAAACCTGAAGTGGGATCCATCTGGCTGGATGCTTACCAGGATGGAAACAGTGTTGTAATTGAAGTAAAGGATGACGGCAACGGCATTAATACAGAAAAGGTTAAGATGAAAGCCATTGAAAGGGGAACCATCTCTGTAGAACAAGCTGCAAATATGAATGAGAAGGAGATTATTGATTTACTTTTCCTTCCCAGTTTTTCTACATCAGAAAATGTTTCAGATGTTTCCGGCAGAGGGGTAGGTCTTGATGTTGTTAAGAGTAAGATAGAGGCACTTAGTGGAGAAGTGGAAGTTAGAAGTATATTAGGAGAGGGTTCCACATGGATTATTCGCCTGCCACTGACATTAGCAATTATACAGGCCTTAATGGTAGTAGTAGGTGGTGAAAAATATGCCATTTCACTTGGTTCCATTCAGACAATTGAAGATATTTCTCCCTCCGATATTAAGCTTGTTCAGAATAAAGAGGTTATTCATTTAAGAGGTAGCGTGATTCCAATCATCAGATTATATAATGAACTGGATGTGGAAAGCAGCAAGAGACCCGAGGATAATATAGTTGTTATTATTGCCAAGAAAGGTGACAAAACAGCAGGTCTTGTAGTGGATGAATTACTGGGACAGCAGGAAATTGTCATTAAGTCCATGGGTAAATACATTGATAATAAATGCAAGTTGATTAGCGGCGCAACTATTTTGGGCGACGGTGAGGTTGCTTTGATTCTTGATACTAATGCATTGATTTAGTGTTGGAGGGATAACAGGATGGAAGAGATAAAAGTTGCAACAGAAACAGCGCAATATATTGTAGTACGTTTAGGCAAAGAACAGTATGGAATTGATATCAAGTATATTGATAATATTGTCAGAAAGCAGCATATTACCAGAGTACCTAAATTGGCACCTTATATGAAGGGAGTCATTAATCTTCGTGGTGAAGTGATCCCAATTATGAGCTTAAAACTAAAAATGAGTCTGGATCTGGATGAAGAAAGCAAAACTACACGGATCATAATTGTAAAGCTTGACCAGCATGGCACGATCGGCATGATTGTGGATGAGGTGAAAGAGGTTGTAACACTGGATATTGCAAAACAGGTAGAAAAGCTTGCTTTTGATAAGGACGATAAGAACAACTTTATTTTTGGTGTTGGTAAGTATGATGGTGGTCTCATTTCTCTTTTAGATTTGAATTTAGTTGTACAGGGTAAGTAAAGATGAATATCTACTGAAGGAGACTTAGTAGTATGGCAGACATTAGTTTAGAGAGAGTTACACAGGAGTACTTTGATGTTTTAAGAGAAATTGGTAATATTGGAGCAGGAAATGCCATGACGGCATTGTCCCAGATGCTACAGTGTAAGGTAGATATGCATGTTCCGCAGGTCAGACTGCTGGAGTTTAAGGATATTGGAACTTTGATAGGTGGAGAAGAACAATTAATGGTTGGTGTATATCTGGCCGTTGAAGGCGACATCACCGGAAGTATTATGTTCCTTGTCAAACAGGAGGGCGCAAAGTATCTTGTTAATAAATTAATGATGGGAATGGGTACCAGTGATGGACTAGAATTAAACGAAATGGAACTTTCTGCAATGAAGGAAGTCAGCAATATCATTACCGGTGCCTATCTGAATTCCCTTTCTACATTAACCAATTTAAGAATTTATCCCTCACCGCCAGAATTAGCTATGGATATGGCCGGTGCTATCTTAAGTGTACCAGCAATTGAGTTTGGGACAATGGGAGATAACATCCTCTTAATCCAGTCTCAGTTCTATGATGATGTGGAAATAGACGGTTATTTTATCCTGATTCCAGATTTGGAATCCTACGGTAAAATATTATCTTCTTTAGGCTTAATGTAGGTATACTAAAAAGATAACGCTGAGGTATAAAGATAATGAGTGATATAATAAAAGTGGGCATGGCTGATTTAAAGATATGTGTCAGCCCAGATGGTGTAACAACTTTAGGTCTCGGTTCCTGTGTTGGCATTGCAATAAGGGATCCGGTAACAAAGATAGGTGGATTGGCACATATTATGTTGCCGGATAGCACAGCTATTCGAGGTAGCGAAAGTAATAGATCTAAATTTGCAGATACGGGTATTGCGGAATTGGTCAGACAAATGGAAGCTTTAGGCGCCAATAGAAAATGTATGGAAGCAAAACTAGCCGGCGGGGCTATGATGTTTGCTTTTCAGAACAAATCTGATTTGGTACGTATAGGAGACCGAAACGTTGAATCATCTAAAAAAACACTGGAGCAAATGAAAATTCCTGTTTTATCGGAAGATACCGGTGCTACATATGGACGTACAGTCATTTTTTACCCGGAGACGGGTGATTATGTGATACGAGCAGTAGGTAAACCTGAAAAGGTAATATAGAGCTGTGGTGAAAGATAAATCTTTCACTTTGGTTTTGATTATATGCGTGCTAAAGCACGCAGATAGGTATAAGTATGAAGAGAAAATATTTGCCACTGATTATCATGCTGATGGCTGGTGCAGTTACTAGCATGATAACGTTTATTATGAAATATTCAATTGTGAAGAAATTGATGTCATTGTTAGTTGTTCTTGTGATTTTCTACATATTAGGTAGTGTATTAAAATGTGCACTGGATACCTTTGAAAAGCAGAACGTGAAAGCTGCCTTAGATGAAGGAGAAGTGATCGAAAAAGAGAACAAAACTGTGTCAGAAGAGGAGCCTGAAACAAAAAAGGCTGAAGTACAACCAAAAGCTTAGTTTAGGAGGTTAGCACCATGGACGAGGCTACAAGAAAAAAGCTTTGGGATGAATATGGTAGAAGCAAGTCTCCCGAAATACGAGAAAAAATCATATTGGAATACGCGCCATTGGTAAAATTGGTAGCCGGACGTCTGAGTATGTATCTTGGATATAACGTAGAATATGAGGATTTAGTGAGTTATGGTATTTTTGGGTTAATTGATGCAATAGATAAGTTTGATTGCTTAAAAGAAGTCAAATTTGAAACGTATGCCAGTTTGCGTATACGTGGATCGATACTGGATCAAATCAGAAAAATGGATTGGATACCCAGAACCATCAGACAGAAACAAAAAAAAATTGATGCAGTGATAAAAGAAGTGGAATTAAATGAAGGCCATAGTGCTTCAGATGAGGAAATAGCAAAGGGACTTGGAATTTCTGAGGATGAGTATATAGACTGGCAATCCCAGATGAAGATTACCAATGTAGTCTCCCTCAATGAATATATGGAACAGGGAAGTGGAGAGATACCTGTTGATGGAAACAGACATACAACTGCCAGATTTGAAAGCCCTGAAGAAAATATTGATAAGACAGAGCTAAAACAGGTTTTGGAGAACACACTTTCCTTACTTACAGAGAAAGAACGTAAAGTTATTTTACTATATTATTATGAAGACTTGACATTAAAGGAAATCAGCAGCGTATTAGAAGTTTCTGAATCGCGAGTGTCACAGCTCCATACACGTGCTTTACAAAAGATGAAAGTAAAGATGGGCATATATATGGGGATATTTACAGATAGGTAGCAGAATATAGAGACGACTTTCAAACAAGGAGAATGTTATGAAAAACGGGTATTTCAAACTGGTTAGTGACGACTCTGGATATGGGGTAAAAATATTCGCGCCAGTAGATGGGGGACAGAGTGTCAATATTGGTGAACTTACAGATTATCTTTCTATACGGGGTATAGGATTTGATTTGTATTCAATAAAAAGAGCTATAGATCAAGGTAAGGACGTCGTGACTCACCTTGGAGATGGTGTCTGTCCACTTGTAAATACCACTTATATTTTGTCGATTGAAGAAGATGGGATGAAGGCTGTTGCACGGTTTTACCCTCCTTCTGAGACCGGTGTAAAAATAACAGTCCAGGAGTTTCTGTCAGATTTGGGGTATAGGAAGATCCAGTATGGAGTTTGTGAAAACCAGATATGGGATGCATATGAAAAGGAAAAGTACTGTACAGACATTATTGTAGCAAAGGGAATACCTGCAAGACAGGGAACTGATGCAGTGATAGAATATTGTTTTAGTACGGATTTAAAAGCAAAACCTACAGAAAATGAAGATGGCAGTGTCGATTTCTTTCATTTGAATTCTATTAGTCATTGTCAGGCAGGTGATATACTGGCAAGGCTCACTCCGGCTGATCCCGGTGAATGTGGTACCAGTATACAGGGATTAAAGATTAAACCCAGGGATGTAAAAAAAGCTACGTTAAGATATGGAAACAACATAGATATTTCGGAAGATAAGCAGGTGCTTACCTCTAAAGTGGATGGACATGTCACTTTAGTGGATGACCGTGTATTTGTATCCAATAATTTAGAGTTGCAAAATGTAGATATTTCCACAGGAAACATTGAATTTGAGGGCAATGTAACTGTAAATGGGAATGTTCAGTCTAATTTTTCCGTAAAAGCCAGGGGTAATATCATGGTAAATGGTCTGGTAGAAGGAGCTTATCTGGAAGCTGGCGGTGATATTATAATATCACGGGGCATGGCAGGAATGAGTAAAGGAGAATTGAGGGCCGGGGGGAATATTGTTGCAAAGTTTTTGGAAAATACGAAGGTAACCGCAGCCGGTTATATAAACACAGAAGCTATTTTACATAGTACAGTAATGGCTGGTTTGGATATTACAGTAAATGGGAAGAGGGGATATATTACAGGAGGAAGAGTTTGTGCAACCAATCAGATCCAGGTAAAGACCCTTGGTTCTCACATGGGAACATCCACCATATTGGAAGTGGGTGCAGATCCGGTTATTAAAAATAAATATCAAAAAGCACAGAAAGACGTAACAGAACTGACCAAGGTAGTGAAGGGGCTAGATCCAATTATTGCGAATTACCTCATAAAGAGGAAGCAGGGCATTCAATTGAGTCACGAGCAGCTGGCGTATCTATCCAATATCATTAGGTTACGTGAACAGAAAGTACCGGAACTAAAGAATGCAAACAGTGAGTTAGAAGCATTGCAGCAAGTCATTGAACAACAGTCTTATGCTCAGATAGTTGTAACCGGTGAGGTTTTCCCAGGAGTCAAGATTGTAATTGGAGATGTATCCATGGCTATACAAGATAATATGAAGTACTGTAAGTTCATTAAGCTTCATGGAGATGTAAAGATGGTAGCAATTTAGCGTTCATTTTAGGAAGGAGCGGTTAAAATGGCTATAGGAGCAATTGAGTTTTTAACTATCGCAAGATCGCAGGATTATACTGCAATCAAACAGAATGAGGACAACCGTGGAGTAGCCCAGCAGAATAATTTGGTTCATAATATGCAGCATGAGGTGGAACAGAAAACCAAACAAGTGAATCAAAGTGATAATGCTGGCTGGCAGGAGAAAAAATTTGACGCGAAAGATAAAGGAAATGGTAATTACAGTGGTGATGGCGGAAATAATAGGAAAAAACAAAATCAGCCGGATGGTAAAGTATTGCTTAAGGGACAGGGAAGTTTTGACATTAAAATCTAAGGAGAAAGCATAGATGAGTACGTTGGAAATTGTCCTTCTGATTGCAGGCGGACTGATATTGATCGCAAGTTTTTTTGTGCCATTCGGTACCAGAGAAGCAGATAAGGATACCCAGAAACTGGTTGAAGGCGAAGTTAAGAATGCAGTCAGCCAGCAAATGGACGGTATCAAAGGAAAAATCGATGATATTGTGGATGAAACTGTGAACTATGCAGTGGAAAAGACAGAACGCTCCTTAGAACGTGTTTCAAATGAAAAGATTATGGCTGTAAACGAATATTCGGATACAGTTTTGGAAGAGATTGATAAAAACCATAAAGAAGTCATGTTTTTATATGACATGCTGAACGATAAACATAAAAATCTGACATCTGCAGTAAGTAAAGTGGAGAAAACGGTAAAAGAAGCAGAGCAGACTGCTATTTCAGAACCTATATTCCGTAATACTAAAGTAGATAGTGATGATGGAATCATGAGTATCAGCAACCAGCATGTAAAGCAGGATGAGTTTGTTCTGTTGTCGCCCCAGACAGTATCTGCCAAAAAGGTGATTAAGAGTAGATCTACTTCTAAATACAATCCATCTGGAGCTCCAAGTCTGGATATCAGCTTTACAAAAGGCAGTAAGAAGAATGGCAACAATAACGAAAGAATACTGGAGCTGCACAACCAGGGCAAGTCCAATGTTGCGATTGCCAAAGAGTTAGGTCTGGGTGTTGGTGAAGTTAAACTGGTAATAGACTTGTTTGAGGGACAATAATATGAAATTAAAATATTATTTGCGGGGGCTGGGAATTGGTATTCTGGTTACAGCAGTGATTATGGGTATCTCCGCTGGTAGACAGAATCAGATGAGTGATGAGGAAGTGAAAGTCAGAGCCAGAGAGTTAGGAATGGTTGAAAGTACAACTTTGTCTAATATGGCTAGTGTTTTAGAGAAAGAGACTGTTTCGGAAAATGCAGAACCCCAAAATACAGAAAAAGATAATACAGAAAGTGATAATACAGAAAACGATAATAAAGAAAATGATAATACGGAAACGATAGAAGATTCGGGTTCCGGGAATACACAGACTGAAAACAAACAAGCGGAAGAATCTACCCCGATAGTATCAGATGAAGGAGAATTGGTCACCATAACCATTCAGTCAGGTGAAAGCTCCGTTTCAGTTAGTAAGTCTTTAGCTGAAGCAGGTCTTGTGGAAAGCGCCTCTTCCTATGACAAATATTTGTGCTCCAATGAATATGATAAAAAAATTGTGACTGGCACCTATCACATTCCCATGGGCGCTACATATGAAGATATTGCAAAGGTCATAACCGGGAAATTGTCTTTTGACTAATCAGGAAAAAGGTATAGAAAAAGTATTGTAAAAGTTGAGGGAAGCTCTTGCATTGGAGCTTTCCTTATGTTATAATTCGAATGTTGTGACTATAAAACACGTAAGCTCATTTGTGGTTGGTGCCAAGTTAATTGGATGGCTGCAGAGCCAACTGTATGAAACGCACATGCAGTGGAAAAGCTTACGGAAGAATCTAACCAATGGAGGTAAAGATATGAGCGTTATTTCAATGAAGCAGTTATTAGAAGCAGGTGTTCATTTTGGACATCAGACTAGAAGATGGAACCCTAAAATGGCTCCTTACATCTTCACAGAGAGAAATGGTATCCATATTATTGACTTACAGAAATCTGTAGGCAAGGTTGATGAAGCTTACAAGGCAATTTCTGAAATTGCATCACAGGGCGGAACCATTTTATTTGTAGGTACCAAGAAGCAGGCTCAGGATGCTGTTAAGGCAGAAGCTGAGAGATGTGGTATGTATTTTGTTAATGAAAGATGGTTAGGTGGTATGCTGACCAACTTCAAGACTATCCAGTCACGTATTAAAAGACTTCGTGCGATTGAAACCATGTCAACAGACGGAACTTTTGATGTTCTTCCTAAGAAAGAAGTTATTGATTTAAAGAAGGAATGGGAAAAACTGGAAAAGAACCTGGGTGGTATTAAGAATATGACAAGAATTCCTGATGCTATTTTTGTAGTTGACCCTAAGAAGGAAAGAATTTGTATTCAGGAAGCTCACTCTTTAGGAATTACTCTTTTAGGTATTGGTGATACTAACTGTGATCCTGAAGAATTAGATTATATCATTCCTGGTAATGATGATGCTATCAGAGCCGTTAAGCTGATAGTAGCTAAAATGGCAGATGCTGTTATTGAAGCAAATCAGGGTGAGGCTGTTTATACTGAAGCTGACGTAGCTGCAGAAGCTGAAAATGCAGATATAGAAGAAATCGCAGCAGAAGCTGACGTTTAATAATTCATAATCATAGTATGGAGGAATGAAGAATGGCAGATATTACTGCAGCAATGGTTAAAGAACTGCGTGAAATGACAGGCGCAGGCATGATGGATTGTAAAAAAGCGTTGAATGAAAACAATGGAAATATAGATGAAGCTGTTGAGTTCTTAAGAAAGAACGGACAGGCTAAGGCTGAAAAAAAATCTGGTAGAATTGCAGCAGAAGGTCTTTGCATGGTTGCAAAGAGCGATGATCAGTCAGCAGCAGTTGTAGAAGTTAACTCTGAAACAGATTTTGTTGCTAAGAATGCAGATTTCCAGGCATATGTAGCTGCGGTAGCAGATCAGGCACTTGCTTCAGATGTTGCAGATATGGATTCTTTCATGGCAGAAAAATGGAATGCTGATACAAGCAAGACCGTTAAGGAAGCTCTGGTAGAAAAGATTACTGTTATTGGTGAAAACTTAAATATCAGAAGATTTGTAAAAGTTGTAGCTACAAATGGCTGTGTTGTTTCTTATGTACATGGCGGTGGACGTATTGGAGTTGTTGTAGAAGCTGATACTGATGTAGTCAATGATGCAGTGAAAGAAGCACTTTCAAATATTGCAATGCAGGTTGCAGCACTGGCTCCTAAGTATGTTTCTTCTGATGAAGTATCCGAAGAGTATAAGGCTCATGAAAAAGAGATTCTCATGGCTCAGCTTTCACAGGATCCTAAGATGGCAGGAAAGCCTGAAAAAGTGATTGAAGGTGCTGTACTCGGACGTCTAAATAAGGAACTCAAAGAAGTTTGTCTTCTTGAACAGGTTTATGTAAAAGCAGAAGATGGCAAGCAGACAGTAGCGCAGTATCTGGCACAGGTTAGCAAAGAAAACAGTGCCAAACTTTCTGTTAAGAGATTCGTTCGTTTCGAAACCGGCGAAGGTTTAGAGAAGAAGAGCGAAGACTTTGCAGCTGAAGTTGCAGCTCAGATGGGAAAGTAGAATAATTTGGAAGCAACTTCAGCTTGTGAAGATTGCAGCTCAGATGAACGTTTGAAATATTTTTGAAGATAATAAAAGGACCGTCCAAGTTTATTAATAGACTTGGGCGGTCTTATTTTGCTATGTTTCCCATCCTACAAATACTGAAAAGAAAGGCGCTTCATCCGCTTCTGATTTATGTGCACATAATAGTGCACATATTTTTAATACGACGTTTATAATTAAAAAATTGTATCTGGTTTATCTCCCTGTCCCTCCAGATGCTTTCTAATTTCTTCATAAACGTATTCGTTGTAATTCTGACTTGGTAATTGTTTTAAAAGTTCAATTTTACATTTTTCTGCTTCTTTATAGTTACCAACTTTATTATATGTTTTCCATAGTAACCACCAAGCATTAAATATTTGAGGTGTAGTGTTTCCCGCTACTGTTATAGCATCAAAGCATTTTTGCACATATACAATATTACCCAATGAGTACGCCAGATCCATTAAAATTGGATATACTTTCTGTTGGTCCTCCTGACAGAATAGATTTATATAAGTATCGACTATGCGAAGAACCTCTTCATACTGTTGGCTACTGCCAAGTGATTTTGCTATTATTAGGTTTATAAAATTATCTATAGTTTTAGATTCTTCAAACTTCCGCTTATACACATCTATGAACTCATAATTTCCAAGCATTGCATTTGTTCGCATCAATTGAATGGCTGCTCTTTTTTCCCAACTACCATCTTTTTCTGAAGAAAGCATTTGAAGTTTTTCACAGGCTTCTTTACTTTTGATTAAAAATTCATGTGATCTTTGATACTCAAGACGACAAAGTAGGGCTAGAGCCTTAAGATTTTCAGAGTTCATTTCTAGTAGTGTATCAATAGAATCTTTAGCCTCTTTATAGTTTTTATCATTATGTATAATGGAATATTTAGATACTAATAAATCAGCCGTTTCTAAATCCGATGTTCCAAAAAGTGTATCTATTGATATGCTAAAGAAAAATGCAATTTCGGGAATTAAATACACATCAGGGATAGATACTTCTTGTTCCCATTTTGATACTGCTTGTGGAGATACACCTAAATATTCAGCCAATTCAGCCTGAGTAACTCCATTTTCTTTTCGATATTTTGAAATATTACTGCAAATTTTTATATTCATATAATCAGTCCTTTCCTTGATTGAACTGTCGACTGTTCATATAAGTATTATAAGTTAATTTACATATTAAGTCTAACGATAAGTAGTTGTTTAATTTTCAACTGAATTTGAAAATCGACCTTGGGCGGTCTTTTTACTGTAGATATTTCTACGAGCGTCATTGTTAAAATTTTCTTGACAGTAGTATATTTTAAATGTATGTTAATAAC
>DATERV010000187.1:0-4412 GCA_035271185.1 Lachnospiraceae bacterium
AATTGTTTTTTGTGGTGATTAACATTCTATAGGACTCAACCGTTTTTGTATAGTTGTAGGTGTCACATCAATTGTAACCCTACAAAAGTGTATGAATCGCATAATAAAGCTAATTGACGATTATCAAAATTTAGCATACAATTATGATAATAGTGTAATTACATGGGGGACTAAAGTATGAATTATGTAGAAAAAGCAAATCAGATTATTACAAGTCTTGGAAAAATTATTATTGGAAAGCAGGAAACCGTTACCTACTCCATAATCACTCTTTTATCGGAAGGACATTTATTATTAGAAGATGTTCCTGGGGTAGGTAAAACCACACTGGCCAAGTCCATTGCAGCTGTTACAGGCTGTGAGTTCAGTCGTATACAGTTTACGCCGGATACGCTTCCCAGCGATGTTACCGGTATTACTATGTACCAAATGGACAAAGGCTCCTTTACTTATATAAAGGGCAGTGTAATGAGTAATATTGTTTTGGCTGACGAAATAAACCGTACATCACCCAAAACGCAGGCGAGTCTTTTAGAAGCCATGGAAGAAAAACAAGTTACCGTGGATGGAACCACCCATAAGCTTCCCGCTCCCTTTATGGTAATTGCTACACAGAACCCTTCCACTTATCTCGGTACTTATCACTTACCAGAAGCGCAGATGGATCGTTTTTTTATGAGGCTATCCCTCGGGTATCCCAGTAACGATGCTGAGAAAGAAATGGCACACCTATACTTGACAAATGAAAACTGGAAGCGAGCAGATGCCATAACGGATGCTACTGAAATTGCTCATATGCAGAAGGAAGTTTCCCAGGTCTTTGTACATGAAGATATTATATCCTACATTTTAGGTATCCTGGACAAGACCAGAAATCACGAATACATAAAGCTAGGAATCAGTCCCAGAGCAATGCTGGCCCTGATACGCGGCAGTCAAGCAAGAGCATATTTAACAGGTCGTGATCATGTAATACCAGAAGATACCATAAACTTATTAAAGCCTATGCTATTACATAGAATGATATTGACAAATGATGCTTATCTTGGACAAATGACAAATGAAAAAATACTGGACGCTATTCGCTGTTCAGTTAAAGTTCCTTTATTGTGATTAATTCCTGATCTATTAGGGTGGCGTTCATATGAAGATTTCACGTATTGTTTATTTGGTATTTCTTATAGGTATATTCATTTATGCTGCCTTTTGGGGTGGCAGGATTAGTTATGCCATTTTATATCTATTATTAGTTATCCCCATTTTTTCTCTTTTCTATATTCTGTTCGTGAATATTCGGATGCGATTTTTACAGAATGCCGGAACCAGGAAAATTGTAAAACTGCAAACAGCTCCTTATGAATTTAAACTGCAGAACGAAAGTCTTTGGGGATTTGCTAAGATTAAGGTTTTCTTTAACACGGATACCGCAACTCTTTTCCCACTAGAAAGCGAAAAAGAATACTCCCTTCCTCCTAATAGCAAATTTAGAGAAGAAGCTGAATTAATCTGTCGGTATTGCGGTACCTATTCAGTAGGTATAGATTCCTTTGCTATCACAGACTATTTCGGTTTGTTCACAATCCGCTTTCCACTCTTTTCAAAGTTGTCTGTAACAGTATTGCCACGTATCATTCCATGGACCTATGGCGATTTACTGAATCCTGATGAAGACGAGAAAAGACAGGGCAATCAAGCACTTTTTCAGGAAGAAATGGATGCAGAACTTCGTCCCTATATGCCGGGCGATCCCCTAAAGAAAATCCATTGGAAGGCCTCTGCCAAACAGCAGAAGCTCATGGTTCATAAATACATAAACATACAACGGCAAGAGATACTGATATTTCCTGACTTCTCTAAAATTAATGCTTCTAAGGAAGAAGTTTACAGACAACAGGATCTCATTTTAGAGCTGCTCTTGTCTTTATGCAATGAAGGATTAAATTCTGGTCTTCCTGTACAAGTGAATCTATGTGATGACAAGATGAAGCAGCAATTAATTAGTGATAAAAAGGATTTTGATCTTTTTTATGAATATCTGAGCACCATAAATTTTTCAGCTAAGAAACCCATTGCTAAGGTTTTGGAGTCCTGTCTGTTACACCCTCTCCAAAACAAACAGGTTTTTGTGCTTGCTTCTTGCCTGACAAAAGATTTGTCCTTACATCTGTTAAAAATGCTGTCAGACGCTAAAAAAATAACACTTATTTTAACTGCACAGGCACAATCAGAAACCGGTGCCAAACTGATTAAGCAACTGGTGCAGAAAGGGATCTATGTGAAGGAGGTGTCCATATCATGATCAAAAAGTATGCCCCTCTCCTACATTCACTCTTTTATGGTTTTCGTATTTGCTGCCTCCTCCTATTTGCTGGCTTATCCTTGATCTGCTTTGCCGGATGGAAGGTACCGATTCCCATATTAATTCTGTTCTGCCTGTTGTTTAGTTTGATTGCTACTCTAAGTGATGACAGATACTTTACCAGCATTTCTTATAAGATTCGCCGGTTCATCTACCCAGTTATTCTGGTTATCATCTTTTGTGTGTTGCTGTTTCGTCGGTATGAAGGACTCAGTTTCTTCGATTATTTACATACAATCTTTACATGGCTGGTTCAGAATCTGAACAATAAAGCTGAATATTCCATGGAATATTCTCTGTTTGTGTTGTTTCTTCTATACCTGACTTTATCCTTACTGATAAAATTCTGTGAGAAATACTTTAAGATGCAGTTATGTCTCTCCTTACTGATCATAGTCTGCATCTTCCTATTAGGTGCAGTAAATATTGATATGTCGCCTCTTGCACTCTTTGCAGGGTTTTTTTATATTGCAGATACTAGTATCACCTTTTGCCTTCGCGTATTAACCAAAAATAAGGATGTATCTGCATATTGTATTTCGCTCTCCACAATCTTAATCATCATGATTGGTTTCGTTTTGCTTATTCCTTATTCAAAAGACCCCATTCCCTACTACCGTATAGGAAATCTGGTTGACCAGGTATTCTATGAGTTAAGCGGATTAAGTCAAGACTTAGTAGTGAGCTTTTCCAACAACTTCATGGGTATTGGTGATAGTAGAATAAATCTGAAAGGTGGAAACGTTAGGCAGAATGATGCCATTATGATTCATGTATTTAAAAATACTACAAATTACAATCCTATATACCTAACTTCCAACATAGCAGATTACTATTCCGGTAACTCCTGGGGAAACGAAATAAAAACCTCGGGAAAAGAGCCCGAATTCCTGTTAAATTCGGATGAAAGAACTGCAAACCTATTAAGCGCAGGGTTTGTAAAAGATGATCCTGTTTTTCATCACATGTCCATGAAAATAAAATACCGGTATATTTACACAAAAAGTATAATATATCCCGATAACTGCCTTTCAGTGATTGACTTTACACCCACTAACTCCATTGTGAACAAGGGCTTAAATATCAGATTTGGCCGTAAACCCAAATTGGATTCCAGCTATAGCGTAAATCTAACTGAGATCAACTTTAAGGATAGTAAAATACTAGAATATTTAAACAACTGTTCATCATTCAGTGAATCAGCAAAAATAGATCCTGAGAAATATGAAGAACTTGCGCCTTATCTTCAGTTACCGCCAGAATTACCAAAGCGTGTTCTTGACCTGGCCATAGATATTACGTCAGATTGCTCCTCGGATTATGAAAAAGCAGATTATATCCGCCAATATGTACAGCAGTATCCTTATTCCACTGACGTTTCAGAACTTCCCGACGATACAGATGCTGTAGATTATTTCCTTTTTGAACAAAAGGAAGGATATTGTATTCACTTTGCATCTACCCTTGCCGTTTTATGTCGTAGTGTTGGTATTCCCTCCAGGTACATTCAGGGAGTTGCTATTGGTGAAGGCAAAAGTGTTTACAAATGGTTTGAGGTTCCCAGTTCCGCTTCTCACGCCTGGTGTGAAGTCTATATCAATGGTTTTGGTTGGATACGAATGGATGCAACACCAATTGAACAGCTAACCTCCTATCATAATTGGCCCATATTAACCCAAGAACAACCGGTAGAAATGGATACTAACTTACCACCTATGCCTTACCAACCAGACGAGCCGGTTGATACCTCTTTGATTGATTTGGAGGCTTTACGGCAAAGGCAGGAACAACAAAGAATCCTGACCCTCTATGCCATCCTTGCTTTAACTATTTTAGCAGGAATTGTTCTCATACTCATCATTATAAATATGGTATCTAAGGAACATAAAAAGAGATTGTTTTTTCAAAGTTCCATTAATGAACAGGCTTCCTTTTGTTTACAAGAGATTCTGTCTCATCTTACTTATTTAGGTATAACAAAAGATGGTGTGGAAACCATGCAGGAATTCACCGACCGTCTAAACAAAATGGAGCCGGACCAGTATCTGGATAC
>DATERV010000188.1:0-5516 GCA_035271185.1 Lachnospiraceae bacterium
AGATAATACATATCCTGAATCAGGTTTTCCAAAGTCTTGGTTCTTCTGTCAATCAGCAGCAGAGAAGAATTGATATCCTCCTTACTTAGTTTCTGATCGGAGGTAAGATAATCAATGGCACTTCGGATAGCAGTAATAGGAGCACGAAGATCGTGGGAAATATTAGCAAGCATTTCCTCGCGTTCTTTTTGCTCCCTTTTTAATTTTTCATTTGATTTTGAAAGCAAGTCTGTCACTTCCAAAAGTTTGGCAGAAAGTGTTTCTATGGTATTGCTTTCGATGCCGGGTGCGTTAAAAGTATTTTTTTTCATAGCTGACTCCTATTTGGCAATGAATCGATATCCTTTTGACCAGACAGTCTCAATCATATTTTCCAGTTCATAATCCAGGTTCATTTTCTTGCGAAGTCTGCTCACGTTTACCATTACAATTCGTCTATCCTCTTCCTGATAAGTGCCAAATAAAGCTAGCCCTAATTCTTCAAAGGTGATCTCTTGATTGGGATGTGTAGCAAGAAAAAGAAGAACCTCATATTCACGATTGGCCAGTCCTAAATCTTCATTTTTAAAGTTAACTTTGTGAGCTATTTTATCTATATGTAAATTTCCAAAATTCAAAATATTACTATCTTTTATCTCTTTGTTCTGCCCTAAACGGCGGAGTATAACATCAATTCTAGCCTTTAATTCCCGCATGCTATAAGGTTTTACAATGTAGTCGTCAGCACCCGTCATGAGGCCATTAATTTTGTCATCTTCAGAGCTTTTTCCAGTTAAAAATATAATGGGTACAGTAGAAAAGGTCCTGATTTTTTTGCAGACTTCATAACCGTTCATAGCAGGCATCATAATATCTAGTACAATACAGTCCAAAGCTGCTTTCTTGGTGAAGCCGATTCCCTTCTTGGGGTCAGCGGTTGCATATACGGAAAAACCTTCTCCTGACAAGTACTTTTTGTTAATGGTAAGTACTTCAGTGTCATCATCAATCAGTAATATAGTTGCCATGTATGTTTCCCCCTTTTACCATGGAATGATGGTAATTAACAATACAATAATACCATGGGATATTATACCATTAAAAGAATAAAATGGACAGATTTAAAATTGATGTGAAAAAAACTCATTAGAATAAAATTAGTTGAGGTAAAAAATGGATAAAGTATTTACTTTATTAAAACCACTGTTGTATAATTAATACTAAATTGCTACTACTAGTTGATATAAGGGGTGTATAAATGAACAGAACAAATTCGGGGGCCAATACAGATACCGAGCAGATACTGCTGGATATCTTGTTGTTAGTATGTTCTTTTGGTATTGATAAGCTTATTTTTGGTTGGAATTTAAATGGAAAAACGCTGTTAAGTCTTGTGGTGCTGATGGCAGTTTTTGTATTAATCTATATTTTATCTAATAAGGAAGAGTATCTCTATAATGTGACGCTGTTCTGGTATCTGGATCGTATTCATCGGAAAATAACCAAGTCTTTTTTGATTTCAACTGTGGCAACGTCAGCAGTGATGTATTGTGTAATAGATGTGGGAAAAAATGAAAGAAAGTTTTATTTTATTTTTCTGATTATCTCCTATGTTTTGTTATGTGCCAAAACATTTTTTTATAGGAGCTTGTCGCTTAAGCTGCATAAGAAAACAATTCCTAGAACAGTCTTTGTGGGAAAGACTGGCTCATTTAATAAGTTTAGCTATTTTTTAGATAAAACCAATATCCAGATGAATGTGGTAGGCTATGTTGCCATGACGGGAATGGAAGTAGCTACAGATGAAAGATATATAGGCTGCTTACGGGATTTGGAAGAGCTGATTCGTACGTACAAAATCGATCAGGTTTATATAATCCAGAAACATGGAGATGAACTTCCTTTTACCCAGCAATATGTGGATTTATGTATTGATATGGGTGTAACGGTAAGGCTGGTAGTAGATTTCTATAAGAGAAGAAGAGCCAATAGCTTTGTTTCCACCGTGGGAACGTATCCCATTATTGCTTATCATACAGTGAGTTTGAATACCTATGAAAAAGTTATGAAGAGGACTATGGATATAGTAGGAGGATTGGTAGGCGTTATTTTGACATCACCATTTATGCTGGTTGCAGCAATTGCTATCAAACTGGACTCTAAAGGACCGGTACTTTTTAAACAGACCCGTGTAGGACAGAACGGCAGACATTTTAAAATTTATAAATTCCGCAGCATGTACATGGATGCGGAGGAGCGAAAAAAGGAACTAATGGCGCAGAATGAAGTAAAAGGTGGGGTCATGTTTAAAATGAAGGATGACCCACGTGTGACGAAGGTTGGGAAGTTTATTCGAAGGACAAGCATTGACGAGTTTCCTCAATTTTTCAATGTGGTGCAAGGAACGATGAGCTTGGTGGGAACCCGCCCCCCGACATTGGATGAGGTAGAGAAATACCAGAGAAAGCAGTGGCGTCGAATCAGCATTAAGCCTGGTATTACAGGCATGTGGCAGGTAAGTGGCAGGAGCAAGGTACGGGATTTTGATGAAATTGTAGAACTGGATACCGAATATATAGACAGCTGGACCTTGTGGCTGGATATCAAGATTATTTTAAAAACAGTAATTGTATTGTTCAAGCATGATGATGCCTACTAACAGGATACAAACAAAATGATAGATAAAAAATGATATGCGTGCTAAAGCACGCAGATGGGAATAAGTATGAAAGTCTTTGTAACCGGAGTAAAGGGCCAGCTTGGCTATGATGTAGTTAATGAACTGAATAAACGTGGGATAGAAGCTGTAGGTGTGGATATTGAGAAAATGGACATTACTGACAGTATTAGTGTGAATAAAGTAATCAAAGAAGCAGCCCCTGATGCAGTGATTCATTGTGCTGCCTATACAGCGGTAGATGCAGCTGAAGATAACGTCGGGATTTGCAGAAAAGTGAATGCAGATGGTACACAGAATATTGCCAATGTCTGTAAGGAACTTAATATAAAAATGGTTTATATCAGTACCGATTATGTGTTTGATGGCAAAGGTACCAGACCCTGGGAGCCAGATGATGAAAGACATCCCCTTAATGTGTATGGACAAACCAAATACGAAGGGGAACTGGCAGTCCAGAATACCCTTGAGAACTATTTTATTGTCCGTATTGCCTGGGTATTTGGAGTGAATGGGAAAAACTTTATTAAAACGATGCTGAGTCTGGCAGAAACTCACAACAGGTTAACCGTTGTGAATGATCAGTTTGGATCCCCAACTTATACCTATGATTTAGCAAGGCTTTTGGTTGATATGGTGCTTACTAGTCAGTATGGAGTTTATCATGCAACCAATGAAGGAACCTGCACCTGGTATGAATTTGCATGTGAAATTTTTAAACAGGCAGGCATTCCTATGGAAGTGGTTCCTGTATCTGCAGATGAATACAAAGCAAAAGCAAAACGACCGGAAAACAGCCGTATGGACAAGGATAAGCTGGAACAAAACGGATTTGAAAGATTACCGTCATGGCAGGATGCGTTAAAGAGATATTTGGCAATTATCAGGAAGTAGCAGTATTCCAAGGAATGGTGGGGGGAACAGGGATGAAACTAGCGGAAGGGTATCTTATAAAAGAAATTGCAGGAAGTTATGTATTGATTCCTGTGGGCCAGTATGTTGTTGATTATCGAAATATTTTAAGTACTAATAAAACAGGGGATTTTATTCTGGGAAAACTGGCAGAAGATATCAGCTACGAGGAGCTGCTTTCAGCAGTATGCTTGGAATATGTTGCAGAAGAGAAGGAAAAGGAACAAGTGAAACAAGATTTGGATGAGTTCTTATTAAAACTCAGAGAGAAGAATCTTTTATGCGAGTAACAAAGTCCAACTTTTATAGCATTGCAGGGATTCTGTTAGAAATAGAGGTAGATGAAAGGTATTTGCAGAAGGAATTAAGCGATTTCGTATTTACATTTGATCAGTCAACAGGAGAAGCCATACCGGATGTAACCATATCCGTTTCTACGGAGGAATATGGTGGTAATTTACAAGGGAAGGTAATACTTAAGGGATCTCTGCTGACAATCACTGAAGGGGAAGATTCCTTTTTCGTTACATACAACATGCCTACCTGTGTTTCGGGCTATGAGTTATCGAAAAGTGCGAAAAGAGCGGTTATTTACCTAACTAAGGAAGCAATCAATCATGGTACCCATCAAAATATGGATGAACTGGAGGAACTGGAGGAACTGAAGTACGCCATTCGGGATGCCTTTTTTTACTATTTGCAGCAATATGATAGAATTGTGGTACATTCTGCTTCATTTGTGTATCATGATGTGGTTTGGCTTTTCTCAGCCCCCTCCGGAACGGGTAAATCAACTCATGTGGAGCTGTGGAAGAAAAATGGATATACAATACAAGACTTTAATGGCGATTTGGCTGTGTGTTATATGGATGAAAATGGAAATGCAGTGGCAGCAGGTATTCCCTGGTGCGGAACCTCGGGTATCTATGTAAATCGAACAGCCCCCCTAGGCGGCATTTTGTTTTTACAGAGAAGCTGTACTGATCTGGCAGTTCCATTAAGTGAATTACAAGGGACATTACATCTGCTTGCCAGGTGTGTGACTCCCAGCTGGACCAAAAAACAGGCAGATCTGAATGCAACCATAGCAGAAAAAATAGCATCAAAAGCCCATTTAGCGATTCTTTATTGTACCAAGAAGGATTCGGCAGCAAAGGTATCCAAGGAGTATATTGATAAAGTTTCACACTAAAATGTGAGCCAATTTATATTTTATGATAGTCTTTATGAATAGAGAATGCTTAATACGAAGGAAGAGGGATTAATTATGAAAAACTATGAGAAACCGGTTATAAATGAGACTAGAATTCAAATGGAAGGTGTATATGCCGGCAGTGGCGAAAATTTACCAATGGAAGAAAATAATACTTTTAGCCCATGCCCCAAAAATGGAATAGGAAACCAGTATAAGTTTAATGGTTCTTGCAAAAAATGTGCAATGTATTCCCAGGCACAAATGATTGGAAGATGTCCGTTAGCATAATGCTCTTTTTATTTTCAGCGCTATCATGTAAAAACGGTTTAAAATTGGCCGTAAAGGTCTGAGTATCATCCAAAGACGCCAAAGCAGATTGTATTTCCAATTGGAGGTGCAATCTATTTTTTTATTCTTTCTCATATAATAAGAAGTCACTCCCATAATCAGATTTTCGGATATGGGTCCCTCTATCCAAGTCTGGTTATCTCCTAAAAAGTAGTATTCATTATCTTGAGCTTTATTTTTGACATGATGAATACGATGAACGATATAGGTTCCGCTTTCCCTTTGGTATAGGGCAATGTCGCCGCGTTTAAGGGGAAATACGGGACGCTTTAGATAGAGAGTGTCACGGTCGCCCAGAAAGAAGGGGCACATACTTGTACCCTTTGGCAGGATGGGAATCACCTGTTCTTCATTCAGCACAGATAAAAGAACCGGAAGTGTTCCTTCTATAATAGTATTTGAATC
>DATERV010000189.1:0-44724 GCA_035271185.1 Lachnospiraceae bacterium
ACCCATAATCAATCCATAACATACATAAATACCAATAAGTGCAACAGCACTACCTTTATGTAAGCCGCCATAGTAAATAAAATAGCCTGTTCCAGCCATACCAAGTGCAAAACAGATAGTTGCAATCAAGGAAGATTTATGAATATCCTTTTCCACAACATTTCCTAAAAAGGCAGCAGACATGCCAAGGAAGAAGATTGCAAAGCTGAAAGCCCATTCGGTTGCTCCTTTGCCAAATCCAATATAGTCAGCAATTTCCTGGCTAAAAATGGACCAACAGTAAACAGTACCAATACTGAAGTGGAGGAGTAGTGCAGGAATAGCAGCACGTGTCCATTTGTTACTAAATTTTTTCATAATGTTTCAAGTATCCTTTCATTTATGTAATAGGGTTCTAAAAAAGTACCCAACTCAAGTAAGTTTACCCCAAAACCTATTTTAATTCAAGGTGCATAAACATATTTCTCTAGGGTTTGGCGTACAGCTCCAATACCAGTAGTCATTTCCCTAAAATAGCCACAGACCTCACCAGCCATATTTACTTCAAAAAGATTCACACCAAAAATGGAAGGATTTTTGAGTATTGGTGCCAACAACTTGTCTGCATCAATATGGTCACCTAAATGTATATCCGATACATAGGGACAAAGAGTATCTAACAAAGGATCGGGACTTAATGTAAAAGGCTTTCCCTGATCATCTATGGCCATTAAATACCGAAGCCATCCCGCAAACACCAAAGGAATCAGTTTTAGGTCCTTTACCTGTAGGGTTTCTGATTGTTCGTATGCCTTTATGGTTTCTCCAAACCGAATAGCCAACTTCTGGGAGGTATCTGTGGCAATTCGTTGAGGGGTATCAGGCATAAAGGGATTCGGAATACGTAATGTAAGTACTGTATCTAGGAAGACCTTCGGATTTATTATGCCAGGATCTACTACAACGGGAAGACCTTCTTCGTATCCAATCTTTTCTACTAATGCCTTTAGGGTAGAATCTTTCATTTCATCTGCAATGAGATCATAACCAAGAAGGCATCCAAATACAGCTAATGCGGTATGAAGTGGATTAAGGCAAGTACATACCTTCATTTTTTCAACCTTATCCACAGTATCTCTATCTGTAAAAATAATACCGGCTTTTTCCAGTGGGGGACGTCCATTTGGAAAGGCATCCTCAATTACAAGATATTCACATTCTTCGGCATTCACAAAGGGGGCTATAAAGGTATTTTTGCTGGTGATGATCGGATCAAGATTTTCAATGGTATCTTGTTGTAAAATTTCTTTTACAGATTCATTAGGCCTGGGTGTGATTTTATCAATCATGCTCCAGGGAAAGGATACTTTCGAGGAGTCCTTTATATAATTTACAAAAGCATCCGATACCAAGTCATTTTGGTTCCAAGTGTTGACAAGGGTGGTCACAGCAGAATAGAGCTTAGATCCATTATGAGAACAATTATCCATACTGACCATGGCTATGGGTTTTTCGCCGGATAAGAAACGGGCGTATAAAAGGGAACAAACCTTACCCATGTAGCTGGTAGGAGCTTTAGGACCACTTTTCATGTCACTTAAAACGGACGGTATAAAATCACCCTTTCCATCTATCAGATTGTAACCCTTTTCTGTAATGGTAAAGCTCACCATTTGCAAAGAATCTTTTTCGAATATTTCTTTTAAACGTGCAAAATCAATTTGATTACTGGAATCTAAACATAGAGATTCCACGACACTACCTACTACTGTTTTTTCAATAGAACCATTTGATTTTAGAGTCACCAGTATACCTAAATTATCTTGCGGTCTGTACATTTTATCTATAATTTCATAATCAAAGCCTTCTGCTACAACTAGCCCCCGATCAACCACACCGGTATTCAGCAAATTTTGTACTACGTTTGCCTGAAAAGCACGAAAAATATTTCCGGCGCCAAAATGAATCCAAAATGGATTTTGTTTGGTCTCACTCTCTACCTTTTGACGGTCAAATTTAGGAAGAGTATACCCTTTACTCTCCCATAAACTATGTTCTTTTATACACACTTCATTTAATTTCATATTACCTTGCTCCTTTTTCTATGGCTTCCCAAAGTCCGTTTAAATAAGCTGCGCCTAAAGCACGATCATAAAGACCGTATCCGGGCATTGCACCTTCATCCCAGATCATACGTCCATGATCAGGACGGATTGGACCTTCAAAACCAATTTCATAGAGAGCTTTCATGATTTCGTACATATCAAAGCTACCATCAGATGATAAATGTGCGGCTTCTTCAAAATCAGTAGGGGAGTTAAACTTTAAGTTTCTTACATGAGCAAAATGAATTCTTCCCTTTAAGGAACGAATCATGTCAGGAAGGTCATTTTCCAAGTTAGTGCCATAGGAACCAGAACAGAAGGTTACACCGTTATGAGGATCATCCACCATGTTCATCATACGTAAAATATTCTTCTTATTGATAATGATACGTGGTAAACCAAATACACTCCATGCCGGATCATCAGGATGTATTGCCATATTGATATTGTACTTGTTACAAACAGGCATAATCTTCTCTAGAAAATACTTTAAGTTCTCAAATAGCTTTGCATCATCAATGTTTTGGTACATGGCAAATAATTCTTTGATTTTAGCCATTCTTTCCGGTTCCCAGCCCGGCATTACAGTACCATTTGTTTCAGAAGAAATGGATGCAAACATATCTTCCGGAGTCAGAGCATCTACAGCCTGCTGTGTATAAGCCAATACGGTTGAGCCATCCGCTCTCTTTCTGGCTAGTTCGGTTCTTGTCCAGTCGAATACAGGCATAAAGTTATAGCATACCAAATAAATATCCTCTTTACCTAAGTTTTCCAGGGTCTCTATGTAGTTTGCAATATAGAGATCCCTGCAGCCGGTCCCTGTTTTGATATCCTCGTGTATATTTACACTTTCAATTCCAGATATGTACAGACCGGAAGCCTCAACCTCTTCTTTTAACGTACGAATACGTTCCCGGCTCCAGATCTCTCCGGGTGCAGTATCATAAAGTGTGGTGATTACACCAGTCACACCGGGAATCTGCCTAATCTGTTTTAAAGATACAGTATCAAATTTAGAGCCATACCATCTTAATGTCATTTCCATAGTCAATTCATCCTTTACCTAAATATTCTTTATACTTCAAAATGACGGAGTATAACTGTATTATAGAACAACCCCACTAAAATCATATTGATACTATTGTTGCATACATTGCAAAAGTTGTGGTCACATGATAAGATGGTTGAAATTATAAGGATATTTTAAGCATATACATTTCATAAATTAGTTGCCATCATGAAAAGGGAAGTAGGAATGAAGAAGAATCGTCAGACAAAGTTCAGTACAAGACAGTATATGTTATCAAAAGATTTCGAAATATATTACTATAATGATTCACTGTCCATGGTATCCAGTCATTCTCACGAATATTACGAATTCTACTTTTTTTTGGAAGGTGATGTATCCATAGAGATAGAAAATCAAGAATATCCATTAAAATATGGGGATGTTGTATTGATTCCACCCAACAAAAAACATCATGCAGTGATACATAGTACCAGTCAGCCATATCGGAGATTTGTTTTCTGGATCAGCGAAGCATACTGTAACCAATTAATAAGCATATCTCCATCTTATGGATATCTGATGCAGCATGTACAAATCTCCAAAAAATATATTTTTCATAATGATATGATTACCTTTAATACCATACAGACCAAAATATGTCAGTTGATAGATGAAATCAAATCAGAGCGCTTTGGAAAGGACGCCAGACTAAGTTTATGTGCGAATGATCTGATTTTACACTGTAATCGTGTAGTTTATCAAAATGAGCATACTAAAAGTGCAGTAGAAGAGCAGGATTTATGCCAAAATCTCATTATGTATATAGAAGAGAATTTAGAAGAGGAGCTTTCTTTAGAGAAACTGGCAAAAGCATTTTATGTCAGCAAATATCATATTGCGCACATTTTTAAGGACCAGATAGGGATGTCCATTCATACATACATTACAAAGAAGCGTTTAAAAGCATGTAGTGAAGCAATTTTAAATAATATGGAAATTAGTAAAGCATTTCTTTTATATGGTTTCAAAGATTATTCCTGTTTTTACAGAGCCTTCAAGAAAGAGTATGGAGTTTCTCCCAGGCAGTACTATCAGGAAAACAGCAGGGACGGTTTGTAGGGAGCAGGGTCGCCAGTAAACTGACGTCCCCTTTTTTCTCTATTTACTATTCACAAAATTAGTAATATGATGTTATTATTAATCTAATAAAACGTTTTACCAAGAAAGAGATAAAGGGGACTTATCAAAATGGTAACATTAAAGGAAGTAGCCCAGAGATGTGGAGTATCAGTTGCAACTGTTTCAAACACACTAAATGGAAAACCCAAAGTCAGTGAAGCTACTAAACAGAGAGTGTTAGAAGTTGTAAAACAAACGGGATATCAGCCCAACTATTTTGCACAAGGGATGCGAAAACAGAAAACTGAGATGATAGGAATCATTACTGAGGACTTAAATGAGTTTAGCTCCACACCCATTGTTGAAGCAATTATGGCATATTGTGAGGATCATGGTTATCGAACCATCTTGATTAATATGCGTATGTATGATAAATGGAAAAATACTTGGTATAATGATGATAAGAAACTGCAATCGGTTTTGCAGTCAGCAATTACAGAAATGCTATCCATTAAGGTAGATGGGATTGTATATGTAGCTGGTCATTGCAGAGTTGTAAACTGTTTTCCAGAGGATTTTAATATACCAGCCATTATTGTATATGCACTTTCCAAGTCACCCAAATTCACTTCCGTCATAATAGATGATGAGAAGGGCGGCTATGATATGACAAAGTATTTAATTTCCATGGGGCATAGAAAAATTGGTGTGATAGGAGGAGTGGCAGATAATATACATACACAAAGTCGTTTGATTGGCTGTCAAAAGGCACTTTATGAAAACCAGATTCCTTTTAATCCGGCGTGGTTATGCTTTGGTGATTGGAGAAGACAGTCAGCCAAAGAGAATATGGAAAAATTAATTGAAGCAGGTGTTACAGCAGTATTCTGTATGAATGATCTGATGGCAGGAGGTGCGTACGATTGTATTATAGATCAGAAGCTGCAAGTAGGTCGCGATATCTCTGTTGTAGGTTATGATAATCGGATGATTTCAGAATATCTTCGTCCCAGGCTTACTACAAATGAAATTCCATTTCAGGAAATTGGGAAAAAAGCAGTTGAGATCATGCTCGAAAAACTAGAAAAGGGTCCAGAGGATGCAACTATGCCTAAGATCATTATGGTTCCATGTACGATGGAGATCAGAGATTCTGTTACACAAAGATAAGTATTACAGGCTATTTATGGGTGCTATAATTTGATTTATGGCACCCCTTTTTTTCCTTTAATATCAACAAAACGATAAACCAACAAATAAATCAGGGGAGGCATTGTGCATTTTGCATAGAAAGTCTTGAATAAATAGCATTAAATGTACTAAAGATACATTTAATATTTGAATAACCATTGACACTGTAGCAATATTGCTATATAATTTAAATTACAAAGTAAAACGTTTAACTGAATAATATTATTTCTTAAGGAGGGGAAGTTTGTGGAGCGATTTAAAAACAAACGGAAGCTAAGATCATACAGGGAGTTTTTATATATATCGCCATTTTTGCTTCTTGTGGCAATATTTTCGTATTATCCGCTATATGGCTGGGCATATGCATTTTTTGATTACAAACCACCTTTTCCATTAACGAAAGAATCTTTTGTTGGTTTCAAGTGGTTTATATCCATGGTAGAGAACCCAGTAAAGGTAAAGCAGTTATGGGAAGTGTTACGAAATACCTTTGCAGTTAGCGGATTGAGTCTTTTGTTTTCGTGGTTTCCCATGGTGTTTGCGGTATTTTTAAATGAAATCAAATGCGTACCGTTTAAAAAATTTGTTCAGACTGTTACTACATTACCTAATTTCATTAGCTGGGTTTTGGTATATTCCATCGCATACAGTGTTCTAAACAGTACGGGTGTAGTTAATTCATTATTGATGAGTTTAGGCATTGTAGATAAACCTCAGTTGTTTCTTCAGTCATCAGAGCATGTATATCTCAAGATGTGGTTATGGCTTACCTGGAAAAATGCAGGGTGGGCAGCTATTATGTATATATCAGCTATTAGTGGTATTGATACAGAAATGAATGAAGCAGCAAAAGTGGATGGCGCTTCTAGAATGCAGATTATCCGGCATGTTACTATTCCAAGCATATTACCAACCTATTTTGTACTGGTTATGCTAAACCTGGCAAACTTCCTTTCAAACGGATTTGAACAGTTCTATGTATTCCAGAATTCATTTAATAAAGATTACATACAAGTACTTGACCTGTATGTATACAATTTAATGGGTGGCGGAGGCTATTCTCTCTCAACAGCAGTCAGTATTTTTAAGAGTGTGGTAAGTGTTATTCTACTTTGTGTTACAAATAAGTTTTCAAAAATGATCAGAGGCGAAGGATTTATTTAATAGGTTAATTATTCATTTGCTTATATTAGTTTGGAGGTATAGATCATGGCTCGTAAGAAACCCGATCATAAAGTAAAATATAAGGTAAATATACAAGACAGAATAGTTAGCGTTCTCACCTATTTTATTTATTCTATATTTGCTTTTGTATGCGGTTACCCATTTTATTACTTATTTATCAATACATTTAGTGCAAATGACTTGAGTGAAAGAGGAAAGATAATGTTTTGGCCTCAGGGAATACATTTTAATA
Source organism: Lachnospiraceae bacterium (assembly GCA_035271185.1). Classification (GTDB taxonomy): domain Bacteria; phylum Bacillota; class Clostridia; order Lachnospirales; family Lachnospiraceae; genus Acetatifactor. The sequence continues at coordinate 6,824 of DATERV010000189.1, forward strand.
ACTACAGGCAAGTTATTAAAATTCCAGGGTTGTTTGATGCATTAACAATTTCTGTTGCCAGAACAGTAATTGGAACAGTAGTAACTGTAGGTATAGCGGCTTTCTTGGGGTTTATGTTCACCAGAGAAAGTATGTGGGGTAGAAAATTCTGGTATCGTTTTGTGGCTGCTACTATGTATTTCAATGCAGGAATTATTCCATGGTTTCTGACAATGAGTAACTTAGGATTGAGAAATAATTTTTGGGCATATATTTTTCCATTAGCTGTTTATCCTTTTTATATAATTCTATGTAAGACCTTTGTGGAAGGTGTTCCAAAAGAGCTGCAAGATGCTGCTGAGATTGATGGAGCCGGTACGTTAAGAGTGTTCTTTTCCATTATTATGCCGGTCATCAAACCAATTGTTGCAACGGTTGCAATATTTGCAGGGGTAGGCCAGTGGAACGCATTTCAGGATACTTTACTTTTGGTAACAGATCAGAAATTATACACTATGCAATTTACCTTGTTCCAGTACATAAATCAGGCGAGTTCTTTAAAGGCCTTGGTAAATAGTGGTTCTAGTTCAATTAGTCTAGCAGCTACTCTGGCACAGGCCCAGACAGCAACTTCCATTCGAATGACAGTGACAATCGTTGTTGTAACACCTGTCATTCTGATTTATCCGTTTTTCCAGAGGTTCTTTGTAAAAGGTATCATGATCGGTGCAGTAAAAGGATAATATTCAATGCAGAAAGCATTGATTATTATAAAGGGAGTTTATTATCAATTATGAAAATGGAGGGAAAGAAATGAAAAGGAAAAAATTGTTAGCCGCATTGCTCTCTATAGCAATGCTAGCAACAACCGTTGCAGGATGTGGGGATGCTAAACCTGCTACGGACACACCAGCTACAAACAATACTACTGCTACAACAGCAGATGGTACCAATGAAACAGCCACATCTTATGATGAAATGCTTACTATTGACGTTTACGATGGTGCAGCAAACTATCAGGGTGTGCAAATAGGTTGGTTTGCAAAGGTAATAAAAGACAAATTCAATATGGAATTGAATATCATTGCTCCTCAGGTTGCAGGCGATGCTATTTTCCAGACACGTGCCAGCACAGGTAATCTGGGTGACATCGTGCTGATCGACAGAACAGATTATGCTGATTGTGTTAAGACAGGATTAATCAAAGATATAACAGACAAATTTGCAAGTAGCACAAATCTCCAGGAGTACAAAAAGCAGATTGATACTTACAACCAGAGCTTGGAAGATAATGCTGAAGGTAAGATTTATGGTATTCCTTGTCAGATGACCAATACCTCTCCTACATCCTATTCACAAGATGTTGTTGGATCCAGTCCTTTGTTAAGATGGGATCTCTATGCGGAACTGGGATGTCCTGAAATTGCTGATTTGGATGGTTTGCTTGATGTATTGAAGCAGATGATGGATGCTCATCCTACCAATGCTGAAGGTGATCCCGCATATCCATTCTCACTGTGGCCAGATTGGGATAACAACGACAACATGATTGGCATTGCTAATGCTGCTCAGTTAACAACATGGTATGGTGAAAAAATTAAAGGTTCTGCTATTCTGAAACCAGACAACACATTTGTTCCTCTTACAGACAAGACTGCAAGCTATTATAAAATGGTTAAGTTTTTAAATAAGGCTAATAATATGGGATTAGTTGATCCTGATTCAGGTACACAGGACTGGAACGCTGCATGTGCAAAAATGTCAGCAGGTCAGGTTTACCTAATGTGGTACAACTGGCAGGTAGGTTTCTGGAATTCACAGGAAAGATTAACAGATGGTACAGGATTTATTTTCATTCCTGTTAAAGACCAGACTTATTATGCAGATTCTGATACTTACTTCGGCGCTGACCGTGTAATCGGTGTTGGTTCACAGGTTGAAGGCGAGAAGTACGACAGAATTATAGCATTCCTTGATTGGTATGCAAGTCCTGAAGGATTAATGTTCCAGCATGATGGTATTGAAGGATTTAACTATACTAAAGATGATAAGGGTGTACTTACCGCAATCAATTCTGATGCTTTAATGAACAACCTGCCTGTTCCTGAAGAATGGGGCGGAGCTGGATATCAGGATGGTAACAATGCTATTAACCAGTGGATTGTAGATGCAATCAGCACCAACCCTCTTACTGGAGAGCCATATTCAACACAGTACTGGAGCACTTGGAAAGCAGCTACCATGACAGATATGAAGAAAGCATGGCAGGTAAAATTTGGTGCTGAAGAACCTGTTGATTACATGAAGAATAACAATGTATTATTAGTTAGCCCTAGTGTAAGTGTTCAGATTACAAGTGATTCTTCTGATATGTCAGTTATCCGTAATCAGTGTGGTGAAACTGTAAAAGAGTACTCTTGGAAGATGGTATTTGCTAAAGATGATGCAAAATTTGATGCTCTTTGGGATGAAATGTCAACAAAACTTGATGGATTTGGATTCCAGGATCTTGTTAAATTCGATGAAGAAAGATATCAGGTTCAGGTTGATGCTAAGATCGCAGCAGCAAAGTAATTAGGTAATATTTTTATAAAGTCAGTGCTAAAGCCTGCCGTTGAAATATTTATAGCGGCAGGCTTTTTTAATAAAGATATTTGTAAAGAAGTCTTTAACAAATACTATGTGGAGGTAATTTATGAGAGACATAACCGCTATACTTCCGGAAGGTAAGGAATTTGAGTCTTGGGAAGCAGAAGTAATTTATCATAAAGAGTTATATGTGGATAGTAATCATGCAGCAGCTAGTGATAATAATGACGGTTCCATGTCTCATCCATTTTGTACAATCAATGCAGCGGCTAAAGTGGCCGAACCGGGAACCCACATATGGATTAGGGGTGGTGAATACAGAGAATGTGTGAGACCACAAACCGGTGGTACAGATCCTGCTCATATGATTTGTTATGAAGCATATAAAAATGAAAAGGTAGTAATTAAGGCTTCTGAAGTCGTAACTGAATTTGAAGAAAGCACCGGATGGAGAAAACAAGGGCCCCAAAACATGGAAAACCCTTCGCAAGTAGTCATTTGGAAACATTCTTTAAAGCCTGAAATGTTTTTAGGATATAATCCGTTCTGTGCAGTTAATATTTTGCATGACAGATTATTTATTGAATATGACAAAACTGATATGACTCCATATCTAAATAGAAGAGGAATGATTTTTTGTGATGGGAAACCACTGAAACAGGTTGCTTTGTATAATCAACTTTCTCAATATCCTGGGAGCTATTGGGTAGAAGCAAATGGACAGACAGTGCATTTTAGACTGGAAGATGATAGTCTACCACAAGGACATGTAATGGAAGTGACTTGTAGAGAGCAGTGTTTTGCACCTGAAAAGCCATTTTTGTCATATATCAAAGTTAAGGGAATTACATGTGCACATGCTGCCATGGGAGCACCGGTACCTCAGAGAGGCGCCATATCGTGTATGCGTGGACACCATTGGATTATAGAAAATTGTACCGTCGACTGGTCAAATGCAGTGGGTATCGATGTTGGAAATGAATGCTGGCACCATGAAATGATGGAAGGTCAAATGATAGGGTACAGTATTGTTAGAGGATGTACCATACTAAATGTAGGAGTATGTGGTATCGCAGGGCTATTTGCAGAGCATATGTTGATAGAAGATAATTTAATTCAGGGAACAGGGTGGCAGAAAATGGAGCTTTCCTGGGAAGCAGCCGGAATTAAGCTTCATAATAGTGTTGGTGGTCTCATACGCCGCAATATTTTTACAAAGACATTACGTGCTGATCACATATGGCTGGATTGTGGAAATGAAAATAACAGAATTACGCAGAATCTGTTTTTGGATGGAATAGAGCAGAGAGAGGCTGTATTTATAGAATGCAGTAGAGATGGTGTAAATCTGATAGACAATAATATATTCTGGAATATAGAAGGTAGATTTGATAAAAATGCAATACCAGATGAACCGGGTTCTTCCGGTTGGTATAAGATGCAGGAACACAATATGGTAAATGGATATGCTGTTTATGGAGAAGGAACAGATCATTTGTACATTGCAAATAACTTTATGGGTAAATGTAGAAGTGCCGGTTATTTTGCCAAACCAGTTTCATTCAGAATGGGTGGAATGCAGAGAGGAGGCACATCCAGAGATGCACATATCATGAATAATATGTTTTATGATTGTGAAGAGGCTGCCATAAAGATGCCTACGGAAAAAAATGAAGCCCAGGGCAATATGTATGTAAAAATGCAAGGTGGATATTTAAGAATCCTGAATCCGCAGCCGGAAGTATGTCTGGATCTGTCAACCTGGAAGGAATTTTGTGGGTTTGATAGGGAAGGTCAGGAAGCCTGGTTTGATATTTCAATAGATACTGAAAAGTTTGAGTTATGTATGCAAACCAGTGAGAAAAAACCTTTTGCATTCCCCGGACAATTGGAAAAACGCAATATCCTATATGATTGTGAAAATACGAATAAAGTGGATACAGATCCGCTTGTTTGTACTGATTTTTATGGAAAAGAAAAAGAAAGTAACAGTATTCCCGGCCCATTTAGTGAGTTAAGCAATGAATTTGTTTACTTCATAGACCCAAGAAAAAAAGTGCAGGAATAATGGCTGATATACAGGATGTACAAAGGATAATTATGAAAAGGAAACGGTATATTAAATCCATGCACAAGTGATAGATATACTGTTAATGGTAAAAAATGAAAATCAAAGAATATTTAGGTAATGGTGAATTTTACAAAAGCACAGCGATGATAGCAATTCCAATAGCTTTACAGAGTTTGATTACCATGGGAGTAAATTTACTAGACAATATCATGCTGGGATCATTAGGGGAAATTCCATTATCAGCATCATCTCTGGCAGTACAATACATTGGTTTCTATAATATTTGCTGTATGGGTCTTGGTATGGGAGCTTCAGTTCTGGTCTCCAGATTCTGGGGGATGAAAGAGCTAGATTCTCTAAGAAAAACAGTATCTCTAATGATTCGGTTTACATTAGTCATAGGACTTCTATTTGCAATACCTGCTTTTTTTATTCCGTCAGAAATTATGCAAATGTATACAACTGAAGTACCAGTAATAGCACAAGGGGTTCTGTATTTAAAATGGTCTGTGCCATGTATTTTGTTAATGGGTTTTTCCACTACCTGTACCATTGTACTAAGAAGTACGGGGCAGACAAAAGTACCTTTAATAGGTTCCTGTTTTGCATTTGGTATCAATTTGGTTGCAAACTGGATATTTATTTTTGGTAATCTGGGGGCACCCCGTATGGAAATTGAAGGCGCTGCTTTAGGAACGCTGATATCCAGAATTTTTGAATTCTTCTTTATTTGTGGGTACTTACTGTTTGTTGAAAAGAAAATATGTTATAGAGTAAAGCATCTCTTTATGACATGCAAGGATATGTTACGTAATTATCTAACGATAAGCTTTCCTGTACTAATCAGTGATGTTTTATTGGGGCTTGGTACCAATACAGTGGCTATGGTGATGGGTAGAATAGGTTCTGATTTTGTTGCGGCTAATTCCATTACTATGGTTACGCAGCAGTTAAGTACTGTTTTGATTCAAGGGATATCACAGGCAGGATGTATTGTGACAGGACATCACCTTGGAGCAGGTGAATACGAGAAGGCAAAAAAGCAGGGATGGACTTTCTTATTTCTTGGATTTGCAATTGGTATGGTAGCAGGACTGTTCATTATAATTACAGGACCGCTTATTATCAGTATTTATAACATTACAGAAGAAACAAAGCAAATTGCACAACAGCTTATGCTTTCTATTGGTATTATCGTAATATTCCAATCAGCAAATTCCATTATCACCAAAGGTGTATTGCGGGGTGGTGGAGATACTAAATGCTTAATGATTGCTGATAATGTGTTTATGTGGGTAGTATCTTTACCGCTAGGATATTTGGCCGGTTTGTATTTTCATTTACCACCTTTCTGGATTTATTTTTGTTTGAAAATTGATCAGTTCTTAAAGGCGTTTTGGTGTATTTGGAGACTTAAGAGCGGAAAGTGGATTAAGAAAATTAAATAGTTAAGTAAATACATTCATGTGGAGGGTTAGAAATGTTAAGAGTTGTAAAAACAGAAAATGGAGTGGTTGAAGGAATTGAAGCGGCAGATCCCAGAATTACTGCATATAAAGGGATTCCATTTGCAGCTCCTCCAGTTGGAGAAAACAGATGGCGTGCACCCAAACCCTGCAAAAATTGGGAAGGAGTATTAAAAGCTTATCGCTTTGCTCCCATTTCAGTACAAGATACACCTGGGATAGGGGATATGATTTATAATAGAGAATGGCATGTTGACCCTGAAATTCCAATGAGTGAAGACTGTCTATACCTAAACGTGTGGACCAGTGCTAAAAAACCGGATGAAAAACAACCGGTAGTAGTATGGTACTTTGGTGGAGCATTACAGTGGGGCTATCCCTCCGAAATGGAATTTGACGGAGAAAGATTGGCTCGTCGTGGAATTGTTGTAGTAACGGTAAACTATCGCATTAATGTTTTTGGGTTTATGTCTCATCCTCAGATCACAAAAGATCAGCCCGATGCACCTGGTAACTTTGGTAATCTGGATCAGCAAGCAGGTCTAAAATGGGTAATTCGTAATATTGCTGCTTTTGGTGGTGACCCGCAGAATATTACAATAGCAGGACAGTCTGCAGGCGGCGGAAGTGTATTAAGTCAGATGACCTGCCCAGCAAACTTTGGATTATTTCAAAAAGCTATCATACAAAGTGCTATGATACGGGATCCCTATGGAAATGGCGGAATAGGTAAGCCACAGTCCCTAGAGCAGGGAGAAAAAAACGGAGAAAACTTTTTAAGCTTTTTAAATGTATCTACGCTTGATGAAGCAAGAAAACTGGATGCATTCTATATTCGAGATAAATATGCTGAGTATGCTCAGACAAATTTGAGAATGGGGCCGGTTTTGGATAACACTTTTTGTGTTGGTGATCCACTGGTATTATTTGCACAGAACAAACGAGCTAAAGTGCCTGTAATGGCAGGAAATACAGCTGATGAATTCCCTAATTTTATAACTGCTCAGTCGCAGGAGGAATTTGAGGAAAAGGCAAAACTAATATTTGGCGATAAAGCAGAAGAATTTATAGGTTTGGTAGAAACTTCAGGAAATACTAATAAACCTTTTTACGGAAAAGTCAGCGGTATAGAATGTACTGTGAAAGCTGAATTTTTACAAAGCGGTATGCATCAAAATGATGAAAAATGTTTTTATTATCGATTTGATGCAGAGATTCCCGGATGGGATAATCCCGGTACCTTTCACTCTGTAGAATTATGGTTTTTCTTTGAAACGTTGGCTAAGTGTTGGAGGCCATTTAACGGAAAGCATTACGACTTAGCCAGACAAATGTGCAATTATTGGAGTAACTTTGTAAAGGCAGGAGATCCTAACGGTTTGGACGCAGATGGCAGCCCGATGCCGGAGTGGGTACCTTACACCAAAGAAACTCCGTACGGAATGGTATTTAAAACAGAAGGTTCTGTGCTTGAAAAAAAGCAGGAAAAGAAGTTGGAAAGTTTTCTGATCCAGCAATTTCGCAACAAATTTTGTGAAAAAGATGCATAATTTTGATTTATGTATTTTTAATACGATTTATTTTTAGAACATACCAAGGTACATAAAAAAGGATATTATATTTGGAGGAGAAGAATGATTAAGTATTATGTTAACCCAACAGTTAAAAAAGGGCATATCAATAAGGAGATTCAGGGACATTTTTCTGAACACTTAGGCAGATGTATTTATGAGGGAATATTTGTTGGAGAGAATTCTGATATTCCTAATGTGAATGGCATGCGTACTGATGTAGTGAATGCTCTTAAAAAGATTAATATACCTGTCCTACGTTGGCCCGGAGGCTGCTTTGCAGATGAATATCATTGGAGAGATGGTATTGGACCCAAGGAAAACAGAAAAAAAATGATTAATACTCATTGGGGCGGTGTAGTTGAAGATAATAGCTTTGGTACTCATGAGTTTATGGAGCTTTGTCAGCAACTGGGTTGTAAACCATATGTGAATGGGAATGTGGGTAGCGGTACCGTAAGCGAAATGAGCGAGTGGGTTGAGTATATGACCTTTGATGGGATGTCACCCCTTACCAAAGAGAGAGCACAAAACGGACAGGAAGAAAGCTGGGATGTTGCTTATTTTGGTGTAGGCAATGAAAACTGGGGCTGCGGCGGTAACATGCTGCCAGAATATTATGCCAATGAATATCGCAGATATCAGACATATGTGAGAAACTATCATACAGATAAAAAAATATATAAAATTGCATGTGGTCCTAATGGGGATGATTATGAATGGACTGACACCGTAATGAAAGTGGCTGGAAAGTTTATGGATGGACTTTCATTGCATTACTATACTGTACCGGGTGAATGGAGTAATAAGGGAAAAGCCAGTGAGTTTAATGAATCAGACTGGTATCGTACCTTACGGAAAACTTTATATATGGAGAAACTTTTACATCAGCATAGTGCCATCATGGATAAATATGATCCTGATAAAAAGGTAGGACTTATTGTGGATGAATGGGGTTCGTGGTATGATGTAGAAGAAGGTACCAATCCGGGATTTTTATATCAGCAGAATACCATGCGTGATGCTATGATAGCAGCCATTAACCTAAATTTATTCAATAAACATTGTGACAGGGTTAAAATGGCTAATATTGCACAAATTATAAATGTGCTTCAGTCCGTTATACTAACAGATGGTGAAAAGATGCTTTTAACTCCTACCTATCATGTATTTGATATGTATCAAAAGCATCAAGATGCAGATCTGGTTGAATCCTACCTGCAAACGAAAACCATAGGAGAAGGGGAAGATCAGATTCCCAATCTGACAGAATCTGTTTCTGTAAAGGATGGGAAAGTACAGATTACAATATCTAATTTGTCATTGGATGAAACCTATGATATCGAAGCCATTTTTAATGATTATCCAATTAAGAAAATACGTGCCAAAATATTAAAAGGTAATAAGACAGCCCATAATAGCTTTGAAAATCCGGAAGCTGTCAAGATTGAGGACTATAAAGACATACTTTTTGCAGGTAATGAAATTCAGTTTAAAATACCTGCATGCAGTGTAATGTCAATAGAATTGGCATAAAGAAATTTTTAGGGATTAGCTTGCTTTGGAGGAAAACTAATGTTAAAGGCACAAAAAAGAAAAAGCAATACAATTATATCGGTTGAAAGAAAAGATGACAGCCTGTACTTATACTCTGAAAAGGGTATGTACAGGCTGATGCCTAAATGTGCACAAATAGTAAGAATTACATTTACGGCACGTGATAAATTTATGGAAACAGAGAAGCCAGGAATTGTTGATACGTTGCTTTTTTCTGAATGGAAACATACACAAACGGATCAGCAGGTACTGCTTAAAACGAAAGAATTAACGGTTATCATTCAAAAAGATACCGCGTCCTTTTCCTTTTATGACAGCGATGGAAAACTGCTTCTTCGTGAGAGAGCTGAAAACAGTAAGGAACTGGACGAATTCACCGCATACAGAATAGCTGATGGCGCAGAGGTTAAAAAAGAAGTCGTTGTTACTGCGGATGGCTCTAAGGAAGTAATTCATGCTGCCGATAAGGTGGAAGAGGGCACTCTTTATCATACAAGACTATATCTGGACTGGCAGAAGGATGAAGCTTTATATGGATTGGGGCAGCAGGAAGAAGGACTCCTTAATCTTCGTGGACAAATGCTATTTATACATCAGGCCAATAAGAAAATAGCGATTCCTATGCTGATTTCCAGTCTTGGGTACGGAATATTAATGGACACATACAGTCCCATGATATTTAGTGATACTGTGTATAGTTCATATCTTTATACAGAAGCAGATTATGAAATGGATTATTATTTCATTAATGGAAGCAGTATGGATGGTGTAGTAAAGGGATATCGAAAACTTACGGGAAAAGCTGCCATGCTTCCAAAGTGGGCTTTTGGTTATATTCAGTCCCAGGAAAGGTACGAAACCGCAGATGAAATCTTGAAAATTGCGGAGGAATATCGTAAAAGAGAGATTGGTCTGGATGCCTTGGTATTGGACTGGTGCTCCTGGGAGGATGGAAAATGGGGACAAAAAACGTTTGATTCCATACGCTTTCCGCATCCGGAAAAAATGATAGATAAGCTCCATGACAATAATATACATTTTATGATTTCTGTATGGCCAAATGCCAGCGAAAATTGTGAGAATTACGGAGAATTTCATGAAAAAGGGTTGCACTTACCAGCTGGCGGTATCTATAATGCTATTAAGAGAGAAGGTCGTTCCCTTTATTGGAATCAGTTAGAGAGAGGTCTATTTTCCAAGGGTGTGGATGCCTGGTGGTGTGATTCCAGCGAACCATTTACTCCTGAATGGAACCATTTAGGAAAAATGGAAGCTGCAAATCAGTACACGGAGTATTTTCAAAGCCTTTGTAACTATATGCCTTCCTGGTTAACAAATGCATATTGTCTTTATCATGCACAGGCTATTTATGAAGGACAGCGAAAGTCTCAAGAGAACAGTTTATCAGAGAAAAGAGTTATGAATTTGACCAGAAGCGGATATACAGGCCAGCAGCGTTATGGTACAGTGCTTTGGTCCGGAGATATTTCTGCATCCTGGGATACAATGAAACGACAGATTGCTGCCAGCTTAAATTTTTGTGCAAGCGGTCTTCCGTATTGGACGGTGGATATAGGTGCTTTTTTTGTTAAGAAAGGAGTGCCATGGTACTGGGACGGAGACTATGAGAAAGCGGCTGAAGATCTGGGTTATAGAGAGTTATTTGTGAGATGGTATCAGTGGGGATGTTTTCTTCCTATATTCAGGGGACATGGTACTGATTGCAGAAGAGAACTTTGGGAGTTTGGTGAAAAAGGTGAGATTTTTTATGATGCACTGGTTGGAATTAACAAACTTCGATATGAATTGATGCCCTATATCTATTCTCAGGCAGGAAAAGTGTGGATGGAAGATGCATCCTTTATCAAGATGCTGGCATTTGCTTTTACCGATGATAAACAAGCGCTGGAAATCAGTGACCAGTATATATTTGGGGATTGCATGATGGTTTGTCCTGTTATCCAACCAATGTATTACGGAAAGGGTTCCTGTCAGATAACCAATGTTGCAAGGTCCAGACAAGTATATCTGCCTAAAGGACAGGGATGGTATGACTATTGGACAAACCAATATTACGAAGGCGGACAATGGATAGAGGCTGATGCTGAAATCAATAAGATTCCATTATTTGTAAAAGAAGGAAGTATTATTCCTATGACCTCCTTTACCACTTCTGTATTTAATAATGGTAAAAATATCTCTCTTCGCATTTATGCTGGTAAGGATGCATCCTTTTCGTTATATGAAGATGCTGGAGATGGATATGGCTACGAGAAAGGAGAGTATACACTAAGAGAATTGCATTGGAACGAAGAAGTGCAAAAATTGCATATAGAACAGAATTTTGTTTCCGAAACCAACCGTTATGAAGCTGAAATAGTTAATTCCATTATGATACAAAAGGAAAGGAAATAAACATTATGAAAAATATGAAGATGTCAACTCAGATTACGATTTACGTAGGAATTGTAGCATTAATCTGTATGGGTATTTTGTGTGTTATGATTGGCGTTAATACATCGAATGTAACAAGGGATGCAGCTATCAACAATTTGCAGACATCATTAGATGCACAGGCAAATATTATTGCGCAGTATGTGGATGAGGCAGAACGGACAATGAAGACATACACGACTGCAAAAGAGATTAGGGATGTACTTAAAAATCCCAATGATCCAAGTTGTCAAGAAGCAGTCCAAAAGTACACAGAGGGGTTTTATCGTTTTATTCCAAACTGGGAAGCAATTTACTTAGCCAACTGGAATACTACTGTACTTGCTCATTCTAATGCCGGTGCAATAGGAATGACTACAAGAACTGCCGACCAGTTAGAAGCTTACCATAAAACTATGACTGATTGTACAGATGGCTTTTTTAATAGTGGAGTATATGCGTCTCCCGTATCAGGACAAATGATACTAAGCCTGAGAATGGCAATTTATGATACTGATGGCAAAACACCTCTTGGGATAGTAGGCGGTGGACCATTTATTAGTAGTTTAGGAACTATTCTGGATGAACTGAAAATTTCGGGATTGGAAAATGCGGAATATACGTTACTAGATCCTGTTAATAATGTTTACATATTAAGTAATGACCCTGAATTAGTTGGACAGCAGATTGAAGATGAAACGTTGCTCAAAGTTGTAAGTAATATTCAGAATGGAACAGAAGAAGATATTATCCAAGCAAAACAAGATGATGGGAAAAAGTATATTTTTACTTACAAGAATTTACCGGAATATAATCTGACACTTGTTATGAAGGATACCACAGCAGAAGTTTTTGCACAGAGCTGTGATCTGGTAAATCAACTGGTAATTTATTGTATTTTGGTGTTACTTATCATTGTTGTTTCCGTTTTCTTTGTTTCGAAGTATATTGCTAGACCACTTAAACTGGTAGAAAATGCTGTAAACAGCCTGAGTCAGTTATCCTTAAAGAAGGATGAGAAAATACAAAAATATGCAAATGGTAAGAGTGAAATTGGAAAGATTGCTTTTTCTGTGGATTCACTTGTAGATGCCTGGGGTGATATCATACATACTATGGATGATTGTTCCGGAACATTGAGCAATGGAATTGATACCATGAAAGGAACTGCCAACTCATTAATGGATTGTGCAACTGATAGTCTAGCTACAGCGGAAGAGCTTTCTGCTGGTATTGACAATACGAACCAGTTTATTCAACAGATGAATTCAGCAGTAGACTCTATTTCCGGGCTGGTAACAAAGGTTAATGAGACAGTAGTAGATGGTAGTGATAAGAGCAATACGTTATCTATTTCTATGACATCGATGGTGGATAGTTCTGCTACTAATCTGCAGTCCATTGCACAAAAAATTACAGAGACAAAGAATGATATCAATAAGACTATGGTCAGCTTACAGGCCCTGAATGCAATCAATGAAATGACAGACCGTATCTTGGAGATTACAGGTCAAACCAATTTATTATCCATAAATGCATCCATTGAAGCTGCAAGAGCAGGCGAATCCGGAAGAGGATTTGCAGTAGTAGCCAGTGAGATAAGCAAATTGGCGGAGAATTCTACGGAAGCAGTAAATGAAATACAGAAGATGAGTAACGAAACCAATGAAGCTGTTCAGAGAATTGAGAAGTGCTTTAATGCCATAATCAGCTTTATGGAGCAGGATGTAACAGAGTACTTTAATGATTTAACAAATCAATCCCAAAAATGTAATACGATTGTTGATAGCTTAAAGGAAGCAATTTCTAATATCGAAGTAGCATCTAATGGAGTTCTTAAATCCACAAGTGTTATTAAAGAGCAGATGGAGAACATTTCTCAGACAGCTCAGGATAACAATAAGGGTGTTGCCAATATTATTGATAAAGCTGAAGTCACTAATATGACGGTAGAAAAGATCAATACACTGGTAAATGAAAACCAAATAAATGCAAATCAGATTGAAACAATTGTAGGAAAATTTGAAAAAGAGAATCATTTGAAAGAAGGAGATAAGTAATGAAGAAACAAGCGTTTAACCCCTATTTACCTTCCTGGGAGTATATACCTGATGGTGAACCTTATGTGTTTAATAACAGGGTTTACATCTATGGATCCCATGATTATTTTAACGGATATGTTTTTTGTATGGGAGACTATGTTAGCTGGTCTGCTCCCATAGATGATTTAGGTAACTGGCGGTATGAAGGGGTTATTTATCCCAAAACCTCTGATCCGTTTAATAAAGATGGATCGATGTGTCTTTATGCACCTGATGTTACTGTTGGACCTGATGGAAGATACTACTTGTATTATGTACTGGACCACGTGTCAGTTGTATCCGTGGCAGTTTGTGACGAGCCAGCAGGAAAATATGAGTTTTATGGTTATGTGCATTATAATGATGGTACAAAACTGGGAGACAGACAGGGAGATGAACCACAGTTTGATCCCGGTGTCCTGACAGAAGGAAACAAAACTTATCTTTATACCGGATTCTGTGGAAGAGGAGATAAGTCCAGAACAGGTACCATGGCCACAGTACTGGATACAGACATGCTTACCATCATTGAGGATCCTGTATTTGTTGCACCGGGTTGTGAATATGAGAAAGGTACCGGATTCGAAGGACATGCTTTTTTCGAAGCACCATCTATTAGAAAAATCAAGGAAACTTATTATCTTATTTATTCATCTTCTGTTATGCATGAGCTCTGTTATGCAACCAGCAAGACACCAACAGGCAAATTTACCTATGGCGGTGTCATTGTAAGTAACTGTGATTTAGGGATTGATACCTATAAGCCTGCCAATCTTCCCATGGCATATGGAGCAAATAATCATGGTAGTATTGTTCAGATTGAAAATGACTGGTATATTTTCTATCACAGACAGACAAACGGTACCTGGTATTGCAGACAGGGTTGTGCAGAAAAATTACATGTGCAGCCAGATGGCAGAATTCCACAGGTTGAAATCACCTCTTGTGGTCTGAATGGTGGCCCATTGGTTGGAAAAGGTGAGTATCCTTCATATATTGCATGTCATCTGTTTACAGATAAACCATCTCCTTATGTAGGAGGTGACCAGTTTCCTAAAATCATGCAGGATGGCAGGGACGGTGACGAAGAACTCGGATACATTGGCAACATGCAAAACTCTGCCACAGCAGGTTTCAAGTATATTGATTTTAAGAATATCACCAAGATTAGTATAAAGACACGTGGATACGCCGGTGGAGATTTTGAAGTTCGTACCAAGAGGGATGGCGAGATTTTAGCTAAAATTACAATACATTATACTAATATATGGACAACATATTCAGCAGATGCAGCATTCCCAGATGGTGTCGGAAGTCTTTATCTGACCTATAGGGGAGGCGGAAACGTCAGTTTGGCATCCTTTACACTGGAATAACAAATGATCAATGATACCAGGGGATTATGAGAATTCATACCCCCTGGTATTTTTTTGCGAGTAATGGCCAAGTTAGCTGATTCGCTAAAAGAGTAAAGTCGAGTCTTGCAAAGTAAAGCTGTTCATAATAAGATAGATACAGAGTATTCCGTCATCCGCGGACAATAGTCCGGATGGAAAGAAAGAAGAGGATAGTTCATGAAATTTAAAGACATGCCTTATGAAAGAATAGACTTTGAAAAGGTGGAAGAAGAAGTAAAGGCATTAATGGCCGAGTTCGATGCTGCAAAGAGCGGTGAAGAACAATTTGAAGTACACAAGAAATACTATCTATTGGTAGACAGGGTAAGTACCCTTATGACCATAGCTCAAATTCGTCATGATGTTGATACAGCAGACCAGTTCTATGATGCTGAGCAGACCTATTATGATGAGAAGTCTCCGTTACTGAAGAATATTTTAGTAGCTTATCAAAAGAAGATGTATGAATCTCCATATCGTGCCTTTCTGGAAGAAAAAATTGGTCCTGTAGCATTTAAGAATATGGAACTGGTAATGAAATCCTTTGATACAAAGTTAATTCCCCTGATGCAGGAGGAGAATGCACTCACTTCAGAATATGATAAACTGATTGCTAGCGCAAAAATTGATTGGGAGGGAGAAACCCTAAACTTATCCCTTATGCGTCCTTACCAGACACATGTAGACAGAAGCATTCGTGAAAAAGCATGGAATAAGGTAGCAGCATTTTTTGAAGTAAATGCAGATAAGCTGGATGAAATATTTGATAAGCTTGTTAAGAACAGAGATGCTCAGGCTAAGGCTTTGGGTATGAAAAATTATCTGGAGCTTGGTTATTATCGTATGCAGCGTAATTGTTATGGTCAGGCTGATGTAGAAAGTTTCCGTAAACAGATCAAGAGAGATTTTGTTCCATTTGCGGAGAAGCTACATGACCGTAGGAGACAAAGACTTGGTTTGGAACAATTAGCTTACTTTGATGAAAGTGTCTATTTTGTAAATGGAAATCCCGCACCCATTGGGACTCCGGAAGAAATTATGAAAAATGGTCAGAATATGTATGCTGAACTGTCTCCGGAAACAAAGGAATTCTTTGATTTTATGATGGAGCATGAACTTTTTGATGTGTTGGGCAGGAAAACCAAGAAGGCAGGTGGATATATGACTTATCTGCCATTGTACAATGCTCCTTTTATTTTTGCCAACTTCAATGGAACAGATGGTGACATTAATGTCATTACCCATGAATGTGGACATGCATTCCAGGGATATATTTCCGGAAAAGATCCCATTAGGGAGCATAGTGAAATTACTATGGAAACAGCGGAAATTCACTCAATGTCCATGGAATTTTTTACTGAAAAGTGGATGGAACTGTTTTTTAGTGACAGAGCAGAAGACTACAGGTCCATGCATTTAGAGGATGCCGCTGCATTCATTCCATATGGTTGTATGGTTGATGAGTTCCAGCACATTGTATATGAAAATCCCCAAATGACACCTGCAGAAAGAAAAGCTGCATGGTCTAAATTGGAGAAAGAGTATAAACCCCACATAAATTATGGTGACTGTAAATTCTTTGCTGAGGGTGGGTATTGGCAGAGACAGCTTCATATCTTTGACTATCCATTGTATTATATTGATTATTGTATTTCTCAAACTTGTTCATTACAGTATAAAGCTAAGATGGATGAGGATTTCAAGAGTGCTTGGGAAAGCTATTTGAAACTGTGTACACTTTCAGCCAGTGACTATTTTACCAATCTTGTTGGAATGGTAGGCCTGGAGAATCCGTTTAAAGAAGGCAGTATTATGGATGTGGTTTCTAAACTGGAAAAGAAAATGAATGATTAGGTGAAGTAAAACAGAAAACCTGACCAGTAAGAAAAAAAGAAAGATAGATAGAATGAAGAAAGACTGTTAAGAAAAAATAACTATTGGAAATCTGTAAACGTAAGATAAGCAGAATTCAAAATAGCAGATTTTATCTTAACAGTTTTTTATAAGAAAGCTTCTTTTTTGTAACCTTATTTTTCTAATTTTAAATTTCCATAGTATAAAACGCCTAAAGCACTAGGTCCTGCATGAGTTCCTATACTTGGGCTGACCACATTGATCATGATGTTTTGAAAGGGTGTTTCTGCCTTTACCATTTCAGCAACAAGCTCTGCTTCTGCCAAACAATTACCATGAACAATGCCTACCGGTAATGAAAAATCCATATTTGCAGGGAGAGTTTCTTTCATTCTCTCCACAAGAGTACGCAGGGACTTTTTTCTTCCACGTACAGTACCTGCAGAGGACAGAGTTCCTTTATTATTTATGTAAAGAAAGGGCTTTAGGTTTAGTGCACTGCCTACCATAGCTGTGGTCTTACTGATACGTCCGCCTCTTTGTAAGTGAAATAAATCGTCAACTGTAAACTGAACATTAATGTGATGTTTAAATTCTTCCAGATCCGATACTACTTCATCATATGTGGCTCCTTTTTCCATTAGTTGATTGGCATGAATCACCATAATGGATTCCGCGAGGGATACATTGAGAGAGTCAACAATAGTAATTCTTCGGTCGGGGTATTCTTCCAGCAACTCT
This sequence comes from Lachnospiraceae bacterium, assembly GCA_035271185.1. Classification (GTDB taxonomy): domain Bacteria; phylum Bacillota; class Clostridia; order Lachnospirales; family Lachnospiraceae; genus Acetatifactor. The sequence continues at coordinate 24,563 of DATERV010000189.1, forward strand.
CTGGATGTCATACATACATTGTTATAACTTCCGCTTAGGGCAGAAGAGAAGCCTATGTGAATAATGTCAAAGCCTTGTAATAGTAGATTTCTAAAGTGCTCTTCAATGACAGTGGGGTTGTTAGCCTGAGAACCGGGTAGTTCGCCTGCTTTCATTCTTTCATAAAATTCCGCAGGTGGCATATTCAATTCATCACCGTAAACGATGTTACCAAAAGAATAGTATTGTGGAATTATGGTAGTATTAAATTTTTTCAAGTATACATCAGGTAAGTCGGAATTAGAATCGGTGGTTATACAAAATTCTCTCATATGTCCTCCAAATAGAATTACATACATCAAGTATACTATATAAAGAAAAAGTAAGCTATAGATTTGCATGGATTCAAGCGATAACGGTAATCATGAAAAACTATCTATTGTTGAAGCTTTATTGTTTTGGCTATATAATTATGATATAAAAATGAATATTTTGGAGGAAGACAAATTGATATACACCACAACTTTTAATCCGGCACTTGACTATATTGTTAATTTTAATAATTTTCAGATGGGTATGACAAATCGGACAGAGCAGGAAACACTTCTTCCAGGTGGCAAAGGTATCAATGTATCTATGATGCTTCATAATCTGGGTGTTGAAAGTACTGCATTAGGGTTTATTGCGGGATTTACAGGAGAAGAGATCAAGCGCAGGGTAGAGATATGTGGGTGTAAAACTAATTTTATAACAATTGCAAATGGTTTATCACGAATAAATATAAAACTCCTTGATTCAGATGGAACAGAAATCAATGGAAGAGGACCTGATATTGATCAGAAAAGTCTGGAAAAATTACTTTGCAGCTTAGATTCACTACAGGAAGATGATATTTTGGTCTTAGCTGGAAGTATACCATCTTCGCTACCAGATACCATTTATCAGGATATCTGTGAAAGGCTACAGAAAAAAGGATTAAAGATAGTAGTGGATGCTACAAAGGATTTACTTGTTAATGTATTACCATTGCATCCATTTCTTATAAAGCCCAACCACCATGAACTTGGTGAAATTTTTGAAGTACAGCTTAAAACACAAGAGGATGTGATCCCGTATGCAAAAAAAATGCAGGAAATGGGTGCAGTAAATGTACTGGTTTCGATGGCTGGTGCGGGGGCTGTGCTTGCAGCAGAGGACGGTAAAATATATGCACTTCCTGCACCGAAAGGAAGGCTGGTAAATGGAGTTGGAGCTGGAGATTCCATGGTGGCAGGATTTTTAGCAGGTTACCAGCAAAATAAAAATTGTGAACAGGCTTTTCGGATGGGAGTGGCTACAGGCAGTGCAAGTGCTTTTTCCCAGGTGTTGGCAACTAAAGAAGATGTGGAGAAGTTACTAAATCAGATGGAAGAAACAGAAGAATGATAGGGGGGGGGTATGAACATGCTGATATTTCATGGAAAGAGCGTGACAAATGGCGTAGCGATTGGAAAAATTTTTGTTTATAAAAAAGAAGATCAGCAGATTAAGAGAATTAAGGTCGCTGATACCATTGTGGAATGCAACCGTTTTAGAAATGCCCAGAAGTACGCCATAGAGCAGCTTCGTGAACTATACGAAAACTCTGTAAAAACAATAGGTGAAGCCAGTGCTCAGATTTTCGAAATCCACCAGATGATGCTTGGGGATAAAGGATTTGTTGATGCCATTGAAAGTATGATAACGACACAGTCAGTAAATGCGGAATATGCGGTTGGAGTAGCTGCTGATCATTATGATAAGATGTTTTCTGATATGGAAGATGAATATATGAAAGGCCGTGCCGCAGATGTAAAAGATATTTCGGAAAGAGTTCTTTCCATTCTTAGAGGACAGCATACAGAAGTTGATCAATTGAAAGAGCCTTCCATTATTGTGGCTGATGACTTGACACCCAGTGAGACGGTCCAGCTGAACAAGGATAGAATACTGGCTTTTGTGACAGTACGTGGATCCTTAAACTCTCATACGGCGATACTTGCCAAAACAATGAATATACCAGCATTGATTGGCACACCCATACCACTGGATATGAGCGTAAGCGGTAAAATGGCTGCCTTGGATGGAGAAAAGGGAACTCTGTATGTTGAGCCGGAGGAAGATATTCTGGTATCTCTTAATAAACAAAAGGCTGGCTTTGATGAGCAGAGAATGGTATTACAGGCCTTAAAAGGGGAAAAAAATATTACAAAAGACGGACGTAAAATCAATTTATATGCCAATATTAGTAACACTAAAGACTTAGCACTGGTATTGCAAAATGACGCAGGAGGAATTGGTCTGTTTAGAAGTGAATTCCTTTACTTGGAGAAAGATCATTACCCTACGGAGGAAGAACAATTTGCAGTTTATAAAACAGTAGCAGAAACCATGGCCGGTAAAAAAGTGATTTTTCGAACCTTGGATATTGGTGCGGATAAACAAGTATCCTATTTTGACTTGGATCAGGAAGAGAATCCCGCAATGGGTCTTCGCGCCATTCGTATCTGCCTAACCAGACCTGACATTTTTAAGACGCAATTGCGAGCTCTCTTACGGGCTGGTGTATATGGAAATATAGCAATTATGTATCCTATGATTATCTCTGTAGAGGAAGTTCATAAGATCAAGAGAATGGTTGACGAAGTAAAGATTGAATTGAAAAATCAGGGAATTGCATATGCAGATGTAGAGCAGGGTATTATGATTGAAACTCCGGCAGCAGCCATTATGAGTGACCAGCTGGCTGAGGAAGTAGATTTTTTTAGTATTGGGACAAATGATCTTACACAGTATACCCTGGCGATAGACAGACAGAACGCTAAGCTGGAGGATTTCTATGACCCTCATCATCCGGCCATTCTGCGCCTGATACAGATGGTAACAGAGAATGCTCATAAAGCCGGCATTTGGGTTGGAATCTGTGGAGAACTGGGAGCGGACACCTCACTAACTGGAGAATTTCTCAAGATGGGGGTGGATGAACTTTCTGTTTCTCCCGAAAGTATATTGCCTATACGTAAGGTGATATTGGAGACAGATACCGGTATGAAGTAATCGTATTGCATGTTCTTTATATTAAATTCTATTTGACGTACTCCATTTCCTATGTTATATTCAAATTTATATGGAGAATGGATATTGGTTTATTTCCATGTGAATATTTTTGACCACTTACTGTGGTAAAGAACAGTAAGTTGAGGCCAGACGGACAGCCGGGTCAACTGCCGATTGGCAATGTTGTTGCCTTATTGATTGAGTTAGGAGCTCAAATTTTATAAGTTGGTTACTATAAACCAAGTGCGTAAGCACACCAAACTTGTGAAACGGTCAATACGAGTAGTAAAAGTAAAATATTTGCTATATAGACTCTAAACCCAATATCTGTCTTTAACAATTACCTGTAATAAGTGAACTGGATAGTAAAATCGGGTGCGCTATTATGCTACAGGAATATAAGGATACGGATAAGCAAGTGATGGTGAAACATTACTTGCTTTTTTTAATAAGAAAAGGAATGAGGAACAGATATGAGTGAGAAAATGAAGTTATACGGTTTTAACAATCTGACAAAATCCTTAAGTTTTAATATTTATGATGTCTGCTATGCAAAAACGCAGCGAGAGCAGCAGGATTATATTGCATATATAGATGAGCAGTATAACTCAGAGCGACTCACAAAAATTTTGACCAATGTGACAGATATGATTGGTGCTACTGTACTCAACATCTCCAGTCAGGATTATGAACCCCAGGGATCATCAGTTAACATTCTCATAGCGGAGGGTTCTATGATACCCGCTGGACCGGCTGTAATAGAAGAAAGGGGCGAGACAATACTAGCCCATCTCAACAAAAGTCATATTACTGTCCATACCTATCCGGAGTATCATCCAGATACTTGCTTGGCCACATTTCGTGTGGATATTGATGTTGCTACCTGTGGGGAAATATCTCCGCTTTCCACCCTGGATTACATGATTGGCTCTTTCGACTCCGATATCATAACCATGGATTATCATGTGCGAGGATTTACCCGGGATGTGGAAGGCAGGAAACTATTTATGGACCATGAAATCAATTCTATTCAGAATTATATACAGGAGGAAGTACTCCGAAAATACGATTCTGTAGATATCAATGTATATGAGGCAAATATTTTCCATACCAAAATGCTGATAAAAGAAATTGACCTCCAAAACTATTTATTCAATAGTGATGTATATGAATTACCTCCTAAAAAGAGATTAGAGATAACAGATAGCTTACGAAAAGAAATGATTGAGATTTTCAGTGGCAGAAATATTTATTAGAAGGGTAAAGAGATGAAGGAATTATCGCAGGAGAGCGCACCTGTTTATGAAGCGTTAGAGCTTTTCAGAAAAAACAGAATAGTCCCTTTTGATGTTCCCGGTCATAAAAGAGGTCGGGGAAATCCGGAGCTTGTGGAGCTTCTTGGACAGCAATGTGTAGGCCTGGATGTGAATTCACAAAAATGCCTGGACAATTTATGCCATCCTATATCCGTGATCAGGGAAGCGGAAGAACTGGCAGCAGAAGCATTTCATGCCACCTATGCATTTTTGATGGTAGGAGGTACCACAGCCTCTGTTCAGGCGATGGTATTAAGTGCCTGTAAACAAGGAGATAAAATTATTCTGCCACGTAATGTGCATCGAAGTGTAATTAATGCACTGGTTTTAAATGGTGCCATTCCGGTATATGTCAATCCGGATGTGGATGAGAAGCTGGGTATTGCTTTGGGAATGAAGGTGGAACAGGTGGAGTGTGCAATCAGGGAAAATCCTGATGCGGTAGCCATTTTGGTAAACAACCCCACTTATTATGGTATCTGCTCTGACATAAAAAAAATTGCGGAGCTTGCGCACGAAAATGGAATGTTACTTTTGGCTGACGAAGCCCACGGGACACACTTTTATTTTGGGGATAACCTTCCCCTGTCAGCTATGGCAGCAGGAGCAGATTTGGCAGCAGTCAGTATGCACAAGTCAGGAGGAAGCCTTACTCAAAGTTCATTTCTATTAGTGGGAGGAAATACCGTAAGTCCGGGTTATGTTCGTCAGATTATAAACCTGACTCAGACTACCAGCGGTTCCTATTTACTGCTTGCAAGTCTTGATATTTCCCGTAAAAATCTGGCTCTTCATGGCAAGGAAGCTTTCGCAAGGGTGATTCATCTGGCAGAGTACGCCAGAACAGAAATCAATGCCATGGGTGGATATTATGCTTACTCTTCTGAAATGATAAACGGTGACAGTATCTATGATTTTGATAAAACTAAGCTTACGGTGAACACTTTAGGAATTGGGCTGGCAGGAATTGAAGTTTATGATATTTTACGTGATGAATATGACATACAGGTAGAGTTGGGTGATATTGCCAATATTCTTGCATACATTTCAATTGGAGACAGAGAACGGGAAATTGAGCGGTTGGTTAGTGCACTTATGGAAATTCAGAGAAAGTATAAAAAAGATGGCAGCAATATGTTCAGTCAGGAATATATTGACCCCAAGGTAGCAGTATCCCCTCAGAGAGCTTTTTATGCACCCAAGGAAGCTAGGCCACTTTTAGAGACGGAAGGTCGTATCTGTAGCGAATTTGTAATGTGCTATCCCCCTGGGATTCCGATTCTGGCACCGGGCGAACAAATTACAAAGGATATTCTAGATTATATTATATATGCAAAAGAGAAGGGATGTTCCCTCACAGGGCCTGAGGACCCTGGTATCCGTAAGTTGAATGTATTAAAAGAAGTATGGTTTTAGGAAGGAGACACCATTATGGAGCTTTGGTTTTCGGAACCACATACCCCTGATGTAAAGTTAAGTATCAGAGTCGATAAGCAGTTATTTAGCGGACAAAGTGATTTTCAAAGAATAGATGTTTTTGATTCAAAAGAATTTGGCCGTTTTCTGACGTTAGATGGACTCATGATGTTAACAGAAAAGGACGAATTCATCTATCATGAGATGATTACCCATGTGCCTATGGCTGTGCACCGGAGTGCAAAGAAGGTGCTGGTGATCGGCGGAGGGGATGGTGGAGTTATTCGCGAGCTGACCAGATATTCTGCAATAGAGCATATTGATATGGTGGAAATTGATGAATTGGTGGTGGAGGTATGTAAAAAGTATCTACCCCAGACTGCCTGCCGTTTTGAGGACCCCAGAGTCAGCTTGTATTTTGAAGATGGCTTACGTTTCATTCGTTCCAAAGAAAACGAATATGATGTGATTATAGTGGATTCCACAGATCCTTTTGGTCCCGGAGAAGGACTTTTTACTAAGGAATTCTATGGTAATTGTTATAAAGCACTGAAGGAAGACGGTATTATGGTCAATCAACACGAAAGTCCTTTTTATGATGCAGATGCAGAGGCCTGTAAGAGAGCACATAAAAGAATTGTAGAAAGTTTTCCTATTAGCAGAGTATACCAGGTACATATACCGACGTATCCATCCGGGCACTGGTTGTTTGGGTTTGCATCTAAAAAATATCATCCGGTATATGACTATGATGGCATTCCATGGAAGATGCTGGGGATACACACCAAATACTATACCCCCAAGCTCCATACGGGAGCCTTTGCTCTTCCTGCCTACGTAGAAGATCTGCTCCGTGAAGTAGAACCTATTAGCGGAACTCCATCCTAAAATTTGCGTTCGTAGATGATTTATTGATAATTGGGAATTATTAAATCAATCATAATTAAAGTTTACCAAGGATTACGTAGTAACTTGTCAGGCTTTTTGAAAACGTCAGCACTTCATTTTCGCTCCTCGATGGAGCGAAAATGTTAGTACTGCTACGTTTTCATTAAGCGAGAGCGCGCCTGTCAAGTTACTACGTAATCCTCTACAAATAAATGAATAAGGAAGGTAAAAAGAAAAATTGGGAAAATTATTAGTAATTGGCTGTGGCGGAGTCGCTTCCGTTGCCATTCAAAAATGTGCACAGAACGAGGAAGTCTTCACTGAAATTTGTATTGCCAGCCGTACCAAGGAAAAATGCGATATTCTGAAAAGGAAACTGGAACAGAAAGATTATAATGTGAAAATAACCACAGCCAAGGTGGATGCAGATCAAAAGGAAGAATTAATAGAACTAATTCAAACAGTAAAGCCACAGGTTGTATTAAATCTGGCTCTTCCCTATCAGGACCTGACAATTATGGAGGCTTGCCTTAAATGTGGTGTCGATTATGTAGATACTGCTAATTATGAAGCAGAAAACACAGATGATGTCAAATGGCGTCAGGTTTATGAAGAGAGATGCAAAAAAGAAGGATTTACAGCGTACTTTGATTACTCCTGGCAGTGGAAGTACCAGGATAAATTTAAGGAGGCAGGTATCACAGCTCTTTTAGGCAGTGGATTTGATCCTGGTGTTACCAGTGTATTCAGTGCTTATGCTCTGAAGCACTATTTTGATACCATAGAGTATATTGATATCTTAGATTGTAACGGTGGAGACCATGGGTACCCCTTTGCTACTAATTTTAATCCTGAGATCAATTTAAGGGAAGTTTCAGCAAATGGCTCCTACTGGGAGAATGGACACTGGGTGGAAACCAAACCCATGGAAATAAAGCGGGAATATCATTTTGCTGAAGTTGGAAAAAAGGATATGTATCTCTTACATCATGAAGAGATAGAGTCCTTAAAAAACAATATTCCAGGAGTTAAGAGAATTCGATTTTTTATGACATTTGGACAAAGTTACCTTACCCATATGAGATGCCTTGAAAATGTGGGGATGCTCTCCACCTCTGCTATAGAATATGAGGGTAAGGAGATTGTTCCAATACAGTTTTTAAAGGTACTGCTGCCTGATCCGGCGTCATTAGGGCCTCGTACTGTGGGTAGAACGAATATTGGATGTATTTTTACAGGTAAGAAGGATGGAGAAGAGAAGTCCATATATATCTATAATATTTGTGATCATCAGGAGTGCTACAAGGAGGTAGAATCCCAGGCCATTTCCTATACCACGGGTGTTCCTGCCATGATCGGTGCCATGATGATTATGACAAAAACATGGAGAGGACCGGGTGTCTTTAACGTAGAAGAATTTGACCCGGATCCTTTTATGGAAGCATTAACAAGATGGGGACTTCCCTGGGAAGTGGACGAAAATCCCGTACTTGTAGATTGACAAGAGAGTAACTTCTTGGAGGTGGGAAATGCAGTATAGTGATTTACCATCACCATGCTATGTGGTGGATGAAGTATTGGTGGAACAAAACTTGAAGATATTAAAAGGTGTTATGGACAGAACCGGAGCGAAAATTTTACTGGCTCAAAAAGCATTTTCCATGTATGCGGTATATCCCCTAATTGGTAAATATTTATCCGGTGCAACTGCCAGTGGTCTTTATGAAGCCAGATTAGGGTTTGAAGAGATGCAACAGCCATTAGGTAAGGAAGGAAAAGCATGTGAGAATCATGTGTTTTCTCCTGCTTATCGTACAGAGGAATTTGATGAGTTGCTTCATTATGCAGACCATATTGTGTTTAACTCTTTTAGCCAGGTGGATAAGTTTGCTACAAAGGCATTGGCTTGTGGAAAAACTACGGGACTTCGTATCAATCCACAGTGTTCTACGCAAAAAGGACCTGCTATTTATGATCCTTGCGCACCTGGTTCCAGACTGGGTGTGGACATAGATACGTTTCAGAAAGAGTATCAAAGCAGAAAACACCTGATAAGTGGTTTGCATTTTCATACTCTGTGCGAGCAGGATGCAGATGATTTAGAAAGAACCTTGGATGCCGTGGAAAACAAGTTTGGTAAGTGGTTAAAGGACTTTAGTTGGATTAATTTTGGTGGAGGCCATCATATAACCAGACCGGGGTATGATATGGAAAGGCTTGAAAGGTGCATTTGCCGCATTCAGGAAAAGTATGGACTTATGGTTTATCTGGAGCCGGGCGAAGCAGTAGCATTAAACGCTGGTTACTTAGTGTCTACAATATTGGAAATCAAAAAAAGTGACGGAGATATTGCCATATTAGATACTTCTGCTGCATGTCATATGCCTGATGTGTTAGAAATGCCTTATAGGCCGACTGTAAGAGATAGTGGAGGGGCAGGTGAATCATCCTACCACTATAGGCTGGCCGGGCCTACTTGTTTAGCCGGGGATATTATAGGCGACTATTCCTTCTCCCATCCAATTAACGAGGGAGACAAGCTGGTTTTTGAAGATATGGCCATCTATTCCATGGTTAAGAATAATACCTTTAACGGAATTCCCCTGCCTGCCATAGTGTTGAAAACAAAAGAAGGGGAATATAAAATTTTAAAGCAATTTGGGTATGGAGATTTTAAGTCAAGGCTGTGAGGCTTGCTATCAGCTTGTTCATCAAATCAGATGAGGGATAGGGTAATTTATTTTATACTAAATTATGGCGAGGGATTGTTATGAAAATATTGAAATCTACACCCAGGCAGGATGGCTTTTGGATGCCTGCAGAGTATGCGCTCCATGAGGGATGCATTATGATTTTTCCGGAACGGGCAGATTCATGGAAGTATGGTGGGTATGCGGCTCGAAAAGCATTTTGTGAGGTGGCAGTTGCAATTGCAAAATCAGAGAAAGTAACGGTGGCAGCAAGTGCCAAACAATATGATAATGCAAGAGCACTATTTCCTGATTATATTAGAGTGGTAGAAATGTCATCCAACGACTCCTGGGCAAGGGACTATGCTCCTACCTTTGTAGTAAACGAAAGAGGAGTTGTAAGAGGCATTGACTGGGGATTTAACTCCTGGGGAGGACTGGTTGACGGGCTCTATTTTCCTTGGGATCAGGATAACAGAATGGCACGTAAATTTTGTGATTTATTTAATAAGGATGTATATGACAAACGAGATTTTATTTTGGAAGGTGGCTCCATTCATGTGGATGGGGAAGGAACCGCCATGGTAACAGAAAGCTGTCTGTTAAGTGGGGGGAGAAATGCATTATTTTCAAAAAATGAGATAGAGAAAGTTTTGAAAGCATACTTAGCAGTAGAAAAAGTACTTTGGCTTCCAAGGGGTATTTATATGGATGAGACTAATGAACATGTAGATAATATTTGTGCCTTTACCGAGCCCGGAAAGGTGGTACTAGCGTGGACGAATGATCAGAATGATCCGCAATATCTCTTGTCCAAGGCATGCCTCGATTATCTAGGTGGGGAAACGGATGCCAAGGGAAGAAAACTGATGATACATAAATTGCCATTACCGCATCCTATGTATATGGAAAAGAATGAATGTGAGGGGCTGGATTTCTGTGATGGTGAACCTACAAGAAAACCGGGAGACAGGCTGGCAGCATCCTATGTAAACTTCTATATTGCCAATAAAGCAATTGTGATGCCGGGATTTCACGATCCACAGGATGAAAAGGCAAAGAAGATGATTGAGGATTTGTTTCCTGACAGGGAAGTAATACAGATATACGCAAGGGATATCCTGCTTGGGGGCGGAAACATACACTGCATTACGCAACAGATACCGAAGTCAGGGTGTGGTGAATCAAATCAAAGTTGTAAATAGAAAGGATTATCATGAGAGAGGTATGTGTGGCAGCAGTACAGATGTACTGTAACAGAGATAGAAAAGAAAATCTGGATATTGCAGAGAAATTTGTAAGGGAGGCTGCAGCAAAGGGAGCTCAAATCATTCTATTACCGGAATTGTTCGAAACCTGGTATTTTTGTCAGGAGAAAAATTATCAATCTTATCATTTGGCATGTTCCATTGAAGAAAACCCTGCAGTACAGCGGTTTTTGCATATTGCAGCTGAACTCTCAGTTGTGCTCCCCATTAGTTTTTATGAGCGAAAAGGGAATACCACATATAATACCATAGCAATAATTGATGCAGACGGCACACTTTTAGGCATTTATAGAAAGACCCATATTCCGGATGATCACTTTTACCAGGAAAAGTTTTATTTTACGCCCGGTAATACCGGTTTTCAAGTATGGGAAACAAAGTATGGTAAGATAGGCGTAGGAATTTGCTGGGACCAGTGGTTTCCGGAAGCTGCACGCTGTATGGTTCTACAAGGAGCTGAAATGCTATTTTATCCGACTGCAATTGGATCCGAACCGGTATTATCCTTTGACAGCATGCCTCAATGGCAACGTTGCATGCAAGGTCATAGTGCAGCAAATATAGTGCCAGTCATTGCTGCAAACCGTATTGGAACAGAGGAAGTAAAACCATGCCTGGAGAATAATCATCAGGTTTCAGCCCTAAATTTTTATGGATCTTCCTTTATTACAGATTGGACGGGAGAGATAAAAGAATGTGCTGACAGAAACACAGAGCATATTATTATGTACAAATTGGATCTAGAGGCAGCAGAAGAAATGCGAAGAAGCTGGGGAGTATTTAGAGACAGACGTCCAGAAAAATACCAGATGATTGTACAATAAATAAAAAAGGGTATCTTGATGGAGAGCGGTTTACTCCACAAGATACCCTTTTTCTCTTAAATCAGTTTTAATTAAGTCCATGGCTTTCTGACTGGGTGCAGAAATGGTATGGTAGTGAAAATCATCGGTAAGTACACTCAAAGGTTTTGAGGCACTTTCCTTTATTTTGTTCATAAAATCATTGGCATCTTCCATATTATTGATGACCAGATCGCAGCGGATTTGTCCATATAGATCATGATCAATGGAAACATCTAGCATTTTACCGCCAAGCTCTACAATAGAGGCCATTTCATCTAATATCTGAGAACCATTATGCTTTTCGAAAATGACATCTATCACCAAATGACTTTTAGTTTGTGGTTTAAAGAGGAGGTATCCTTTATTGGTTGAAAGAATATCTCTGTTCTCTGCACGCAACAAGGCAATGTCCTGTACAATTACTTGACGACTTACTCCAAATTGTTTCGCAAGTTCAGTTCCGGATACCGGCGTAACTTGCATGCTTAGAAATTCTATAATATGTTCACGCCTTTTTACACCTTCTGTTATCATAAACACTCCTTATTTATTTCTCCTAATAATAGTGTTGGAAGTTCCTCTGCTTCGCTGCAGACGAATTCTTTCCTTTTCCATAATGTAGCGATCAATTCCCACTATCTTAGTGTTAAACTTGCATCCATAGACAATGATTCCATTTCCCAGTCTAAAACATCTGATAATATTACCAAGCAGATGAAAAGAATATTTTTTTGCTGTTTCTTCTATATAATCGTTTAATACAGCATGTGCAATGTCATTTTGATTATATTTAATTTCAGAGGAAGAAGTAAAGGAAAACCCAGTTGAACTTACATCCTTTATGGTTACTTCTATTGAGGAACGATAGGAGCCAATACGCACACTGGTATCAATACCAACAAAACATCGAAAAGCGCCACGACGATTAAATTCTTTGCTTTCTGCAAGAGTAGTAATGGTATAGCAGAGAGAGTCATCCTTCTTTTTGGCAGTATATACGGTAACATTCCGAAAAACATACGGTTTCTGATCTGGAAAAGGTACTATTAAATGAACTAAGAACCCTTTTCCATGAAAAGCAATTACTTTATCATCTTTCATAACAGGTGTTGTAATAATCGTATGTTTACGTGGAAGGCTTTCTAGTACGGTAGAGGAAAATTCAAGCTGTTGATCCTTGGCTACAATGAGAAGAGTGATAGGTTGTCCTGGAGTCAGTTCTTCAATTCGCATGCGTTATTCTCCTTAGTATGTTCTTACATGATTATTATAGCATTGACGAATTATTCTCACAAGCTTTGATGCAACAAAAAACCCTCAAAATCTGACAAACAGATTCTGAGGGTAAATCGATGCGACAAGATTCGAACTTGCGACCTCTACGTCCCGAACGTAGCGCTCTACCAAGCTGAGCCACGCATCGATAACATTAAAATAATACACTACCCCAAAACGGATGTCAAGAATAATGAATAAAGCTAATAGATTAAAAAAGAGCATGAGCAGTTTGTCTTATTGACAGTAAAAACATTGAAACCTATAATAAATTAACTGTTGTAATTGTAACATTTTGTAAGAAGTGATTAGTGAAAATGATGATTGAGGGAATACCGGAAAGGACGGAACATAGATGTACGATACAATTGTAACATTAAAAAAAGGAGAAGGCAGAACGCTTAAATCAGGTGGTGCCTGGGTTTATGATAATGAGATTGGTAAAACGGAAGGAAACTTTGAAAATGGCGATATTGTTACTGTGCAGGATTTTGATGGCTATTTTTTAGGCTATGGTTTTATCAATACAAAATCAAAGCTGACAGTCAGGATTCTTACCCGTAAAAAAGGTACTGTGATAGAGGATGCTTTTTTGGAACAGCAGGTGCAGAATGCCTGGGATTATCGAAAACAGGTCATAGATACCCAGAGCTGCAGACTGATTTTTGGAGAAGCAGACTTTTTACCCGGAATCGTCATTGATAAGTTTTCTGATGTGCTGGTGGTAGAATCCCTTGCACTGGGGATAGACAAGCTGAAACTCCAGATTCTAGAAGCAGTAAAAAGAGTATTGGCAAAAGACGGCGTTATCATTAAGGGTATTTATGAGAGAAGTGATGCCAAGGTACGAGAACAGGAAGGCATGGAACGCTATAAGGGCTTTATTGGAGAACCTTTTGATACAAAGGTACAGATCATAGAGAATGGTGTGAAATATATTGTAGATGTAGAGGATGGCCAGAAGACGGGATTTTTCCTGGATCAGAAGAATAATCGTGCCGCTATTCACAAAATCTGTAAGGATAAAAAAGTGCTGGATTGTTTCACTCATACAGGTTCTTTTGCATTAAATGCAGGTATTGCGGGAGCAAGAGAAGTATTAGGTGTGGATGCATCGGAACTTGGTATAGAACAAGCCAGGGAAAATGCAAAATTGAACCACATAGAAGATAGGGTATCCTTTACCTGTGCAGATGTATTTGAAATACTTCCTGCACTGGAAGAAAAGGGAGAGACATTTGATGTGGTAATTCTGGATCCTCCTGCTTTCACAAAGTCTCGTAATTCTGTGAAAAATGCAGTGAAGGGTTACCGTGAAATTAATGTAAGAGGAATGAAGCTAGTCAATAATGGGGGCTTTCTTGCTACCTGTTCCTGTTCCCATTTTATGGAGCCGGAATTATTTGCAAGGACCATTCAGGAAGCAGCACGAGGAGCACATAAAAGGTTACGGCAGGTGGAATTCAGAACCCAGGGACCGGACCATCCCATTTTGTGGGCAGCAGATTCTTCCTATTATTTGAAATTTTATATTTTCCAGGTTTGTGACGAAAAATAGGAGCTAAAATGCAATATAAAATTTTGGTTGTAGATGATGATATAGAGCTACTAAAAATGTTAAAGAGTTTTTTTGAAATCAGAAAGTATTTAGTAATAACGGCTGAGAACGGTGTTACTGCATTGAAAATGGCAGAGACAAATCCGGATATCATTTTATTGGATGTGAATATGCCACAGATTGATGGGATGGAAGTATGCCGCAGAATTAGGGATAAAGTGGCCTGCCCTATCTTGTTTTTGACCGCAAAGGTGGATGAACAGGATCGGGTAAATGGCCTACGGTCCGGTGGAGACGATTATATTCTGAAGCCATTTAGCTTAAAAGAACTAGAAGCAAGGATTGTAGCACACCTAAAGCGGGAGGAACGTCACAAAGCAAAATCTGAGTATCGTTTTCATGGGGAGATTTCAATTGACTATACGGAAAAAACTGTACAGATTGGTGAAACATATCTGGAACTGACAAAACTGGAATATAGGATTATTGAATTCTTATCTATGAATCCGGGGTTTGTTTTTGACAAAGAAAGAATTTATGAGAAGGTCTGTGGTTACGATTCAGAAGGTGACAGCCGGGTAATTACAGAACTGATACGAAGAATCAGAAAGAAATTTCAAGAGCAGACAGAAACAGAATTTATTGAAACAGTGTGGGGGATGGGATATCGGTGGATAAAATAAAAAATCTTTCTGTCAGGAAAACAATTATTTTGTATATGATAATCAGTCTGATTTGCAGTTATTTATTATCTGCTATGATTGTGAGAGTTGCAACACGTGTACAGGAACAAATCTGGTGGAAATATGTGAATCAAGATAAGTATTTTGAAGTAGTAGAAGCGGAAGAAGGGGAAGCTTCTTATTACAGCACAGATATTCCCAGACCACCTTCTTCAGAAATGAACAGAATGGATCATTTTATTTCTGAGTCAGTATGTGATTTTTTACAGACATATACAGTATTAATCTTATCTATTGTGGGAAGCTGTGTATCTATTCTCCTTTTTTACAGACACAAGTTGAAAACTCCGATTGATGAACTGGAACAGTCATCTGGTAGAATTTTAAGAAATGATCTGGACTTTCAGATTACTTATAAAAATAGGGATGAAATGGGGCGTTTGTGTCAGGAATTTGAGCGAATGAGAGGACAGCTTGCCCAGAATAATCAAAAATTGTGGCGGATGATAGAGGATGAAAGGGCACTCAGAGCGGCAATTGCACACGATATCCGGTCTCCATTGTCTGTTCTAAAGGGATATCAGGAGATGCTGATTGATTATCTCCCGGATGGAACAATTGATACTGCAAAAGCAATGGAAATGCTGTCAGAAGGTATGAAGCAGATTGTGCGAATGGATGCTTTCGTAGATACTATGCGAAAATTGAACAGTCTTGAACAGAGAAAACTATTACCTGGTCGGATTACAGCAAAACAGCTGAAAACAGATATTCAGGCAGAACTTGTCATACTGGGAATGGATAAAGGAAAACATGTGACTTTGGATGTGCCTGAAACATCAGATATTTTTTCGGGAGATAAAGAAGTGATTCTGGAAGTTACAGAAAACCTACTGTCCAACGCTTGGCGGTATGCAAAAGAGCGGATAGAAGTGAAAGTTTATGTAACATATTCAGAGGTGAAAATATTTGTGAAAGATGACGGAAATGGTTTTATAGAGAAAGCAGAGATCATCACAAAGGCATTTCATCAGCAAAATACAAAGGACAGTCTGAAGCATTCGGGAATGGGGATGTATATCAGCAGACTGTATTGTGAAAAGCATGGGGGAAACCTGTTGTTGGAGAATAAGGAAGAATGCGGAGCTGTGGTAACAGCGATATTTCGTCGGATTGCGTAAGCAGTCCGACGTTTTCTTTTATCATTGTCTTTTCATTGTGATTTGGTCCTTACAATAAAATCAGGAAAGACAAAGAGGTGTAATGTATGATAGCAATCGTGAAAAGAGAGATTAAGAATTACCTGAAAAGACCATTGTTTGGGATCGGCGTGATACTTGTGATACTTGGAGTGTTTTTGAATCTTGAGCCATATCTGACAATCCAATATGTATCTTCAGAAAAAGAACAGGCACAGAATATACCGGAAGTATATTATGATGGTGATATATCAGAAGGTTATGTACCAACAAGTGAAGAACAGAGACGGGAAATGTGGGAGGAAATGATCTGCGAGTCTTTGATTTCCATTTCTGAGATGAATAAGGTGGAAGCAGAATCTGTCATAGAGAAAATGAAAGGGATGGATATAGAGAAAGCCTGTGAGTATCTTGAAAAAGAATATCATTTTGAAGGAGCAATTCATACTTATTGGGATACAAGATATCATCAGGGAACAAAAGAGGAAATGAACTCTTACATCGAGAGCAAGCTGCAAAAGAAAAGTTTTTCTTACTATTTTTCCAGAAAATTTGCAGACTTTGCCGGTCTGTATATGGCATTTTTTGCATCAGTCATGCTTGCGGTTTTGTTTCTGCAAGACACAAAAAAGAATACTTACGAGCTTTTACATACAAAGCCTGTCAGAGCAGGAACGTATGTGTTTGGAAAGATTGCAGGAGGATTTTCGGTTTGCTTGATTGTACTTGCAATATTGAATCTGGTGTTCTTTATTGCATGCCGTATCTTTACCGGAAGTAGTGGATTTGAAGTAAGGTTCACTGATTTTGTTGTAGCAACTTGCCTTTATATTTTACCAAATATGCTGATGATCGTTTGTGTCCACGGGCTGGTTTCATTGCTGTTCAAGAATCCGTTACCTGCAGTGCCATTTTTAATACTTTATATGGTGTATTCCAATATGGGAAGCAGGAATGCGGAGGGTATGTTTGGATATTATGGCAGACCGTTAGCCATTATGGTGCGTTTTCCCGGACAGTTTTTCGAAACAACACCGCCTCCGATGTCGTTACTTAATCAGAGTTTTCTACTACTGGCATCCATAGGAATCATCATGATTTGTGTGCAGTTATGGAGAAGGAGGCGGATATAGTGGATAAGGAAAGAAAGATTAGTCTGCCATTTTATAAGATAGTATATTCCATTTTTTTTGTGGCAATTTTAAGTGTGATCAGGGGAGTGGGTTCTACATATGGAATAGGAATTGCATTGGAAGCACCAATGGCATTATTAGCGGCAGTTTTTTGTGCGGATACTTATGTACTGGAAATTAGCAGCAAAAGATCAGAAGTGGAACGGCTATATCCGATGAAAAACAGAATGGCTTCTATGATTAAAAGAATGAGTATACAGGAATTTTATCTGTTGGTTCTTGCCGTCACAGGTTATGGGATGTTTTATATTATTCAGAAACCGTATTCCCTCTATGGTGCACAGTTGGGAACAGAAAGTGAACTAAGACTGTTTCTTATATATGTCATAGCTATAGTGGTAACATTAAGTTTTTGGGGAATTTTGTCCAACACTTTATCCTGCTTGTTTCGTAACATGTGGATGGGAATTGGATGTTGTCTGATTTTATGGATTGTGACAGATTCCACGTTTGGAGAGCAGGTTCTTGGAAAATGGAATTTGTTTTCCTATACATTTAGAAATATAAAAGACAGCGGGGATTTGAGCTGGATATACGGGAAAATGGTATGTGTATTACTTAGTATGATTATGGTGACTTTGCTTCCCAAAATAATTAAGAAAAGAGGATAAACGTATGAGTATTCAAATAAATGATTTGTCAGTAACTTTTAAAAATGGAGTGGCAGCAATCAATCATATTGATATGGAAATCCCTAAAGGGATATTTGGTTTGTTAGGAGAAAATGGTGCCGGAAAGACTACGTTAATGCGGGTATTGACAACGGTACTTGCTCCTTCAGGCGGCACAATAACCCTGGACGGAATGCTGTATTGCGAAGAGAATTATGAGAAAATCCAAAGAAAAATCGGATATCTTCCACAAGAGATAGATCTATATCCAAATCTAACGGTGCAGGAATGTCTGGAATACATGGGAGATTTGGCAGGTGTTCCACAAAATATAAGTAGAGAGCGGATTCAGTATTATCTGGAAAAGACCAGCCTGACGGAGCATCGAAAGAAAAAAATGAAGCAGTTGTCTGGTGGAATGAAAAGAAGAGTAGGTCTTATCCAGGCACTTCTTAATGAACCGGAGTTTTTAATCGTGGATGAACCTACTACCGGTTTGGACCCGGAGGAGCGAATTCGTATTCGAAATTTACTGGTTGATTTTTCGGAGAATCGTACTGTTTTGTTTTCTTCCCATGTGGTGGAGGATTTGGCAGCAACTTGCAGCCAGCTTGCAATTATGAAAAAAGGACATTTTCTTTACTTTGGCAGTATGCTGGAGTTGCTTGATGCGGCAAAAGGGAACATCTGGAATTGTAAAGTTGATGATGAGAACAGAGCAAGAGAACTGGAACAAAAATATTATGTATCGTCAAAACAGTTTGTGAATGGTGGTATGAAAGTAAAATTCATTAGCGAAACCAAGCCGGAAATAGATTGCTACCAGCCGGAGATTACATTGGAAGATGCCTATATGTATATCACAAATAAAAAAGATTGAGAAATAATACGGTTACTGTCGGGTAATTGTTGGGGCTTTGTATCTTTAATAATTAAGCTCTGTTAGGCAAAAAATTGATATTAAGCAAATATGTAATGTATAATATTACCATGCTGATGGTTCGTAATAGTTAGGAATGGCGAACTAAAGATATTTTTTATATTGGTGGGAGGTTACTTATATGTTAAATGGTTTATTTCCATTAGAGGTATCTGTATTATCTTCAAACGCACTTTGCGATTATATTAGGCAAGAATATTTTCCTCAGATAACACTGCGATGCCGACTATTTTACAGGGGGTTACATGATATATATAAAGTTATCACAGAAAATGAGACATATTTTTTTAAGGTATATCGTCAAGGAGTAAGAAGCATAGAAGAAATTCAATCTGAAATTGATTTGCTTAATCATCTAAAGTCATTAGATATTAAAGCAACATATCCTGTTTCTAAACAAGACCATACAATCATTGGACAGTTTAGAACCGCAAATGGAATAAGATATGGCGTTTTATATACATCAGTTGGAACACAAGAATTTGACCAAATAGAGGAAACTGCTGATTCAAATGAAAGATTAGGAAGTTATATTGCTTCAATTCATAATGCATGGGATAAATGTGATCTTGTTATTAACCGACCAAATTTAGATTCTAATACATTTATTGATGATTCTATGTGTGCTATAAAACAATTCTCAAATATCCATGATTTCGACATAAACTTTTTAGAGGAAATTGAAGAAAATGTAAAAATAAAATTAGCAAGTTTGAGTATCCAAAAACCTCAATATGGTATTTGCCATGGCGACATTTATGGCGGAAATATACGGGTTGACTCTAACAACAATCCTATACTGTTTGATTTTGATTTCTGTGGTAATGGATGGAGGGCATATGATATATCAATGTATGCTTTCCCTTTTGGCATGGGAAGTGATATAACAAAATTAAAAAAGAGAGAGCAACGTAAAAATCAATTTTTAAATGGATATAACAAGGTTAGAACTATGACAGAAAATGAAATCAAGTCAATTGAACTATTTATTCCTTTCCGAAGGATTTTTAATATTGGTACTCTATACATTTCCTTTCTTTCAAATACCTGGGGAGATTCACTTGTTATTAGAAATGTTGATGATGATATTGTAAATCTTAAAAAATGGTTAGACCTCAACCCTATATTTTGAGTGGGCATAAAATTAAACATAATTTATTTCGCAATCTTTTACAATTACGAATTTAAAAGGAGGGAAAATTACATCCCTCCTTTAATCATATCCA
>DATERV010000190.1:0-21442 GCA_035271185.1 Lachnospiraceae bacterium
ATTCCATCTTCTGTTAAAAAGACTACCGTTAAGAAAGATATAGCATATCAGAAGGTAGAAGTGGCAGATGAAATTAAGGATGAATCAGAAGTAAATTCCAAAAAGGAAGATACCAAAGAAAATGGAACATTAGTGGAATCCGCTCTGACGGATACTGTAACATGGGTTGATTCTACAAAAACAGTTTTGGATACCACTTATATAGCTATTGCAAAGACATCAGTGACAGATCCTCTTGCTATAGCAAAAAGATCATCGTTCTTAAGAACAGCGGCTGTTACCATGCAAGACCTTTCCTTGACAATAGGAGAAGGCGGTACCAGCACAGGCTCTGTAGCAGTGAGTGTTCCGACTGGCTTTTCTGCTTTCCAGGATGGAACTATCAGCTATACCAGTACACAGACCAGTGTTGCCACAGTAGATAGCAGTGGGAATCTAACTGCACGTGCAGTGGGGACAACCATCATTACTTTTAATGCCAAAGGAATAAAGGAGGGAACAGTTAGTGATGCAGATCCTGTAATTGAGGATATCAATGGCAGTTGTACGGTAACTGTTTCAGCTACAACCACCCCAGTCACACAGGTTACATTAAATAAAGCGACACTTTCCCTTGTAAAGGACGCGTCAGAGACTCTGTCAGCAACTGTTACACCGGACACAGCAACCAATAAAAATTTGTCATGGACTTCTTCTGATGCTACTGTAGCATCCGTTGATGTTGCTACAGGTAAAGTAATCGCGTTAAAATCGGGTTCTGCAACAATAACAGCTTCTTCTGTATCAAACCCTGACGTTAAGGCTCAGTGTACAGTTACAGTGACTGATCCTATAGAAACCCGTACTCTTACCTTAGACAAGGATAAACTTTCCGCAGGAGTAGGAACTCCTGTCGTGATTAAGGCAACCATTGGCAGTTCTGTTAGTGGCAATGTGTCTGCCACCATCACCGCTACTAGTGATAAACCTACTATTGCAGATGTGATAGTGGGCACTGCCGTTAATGGTGTAACACCCATTACCATCAATCCAAAGGCAGCCGGTACAGCAGTGATTACGGTAAAAGCAGATAATCAGCTTACCGCATTGTGTACAGTGACAGTAACAGACAGAACCATTACACTGGATAAAACTACCCTTAGTGTTCTTTCGACAGGAAAGAAAGTGATTAACGCAGAAGTATTAAGCTTGGGTGGAGAATTTAAAGTAGAGACTTCAGATAATAAAATCGCAACAGCAACTATTACCGCAACAAAGGGAACAGAAAAGACTACTGCAAAAGTGGAAATCACGGGTGTTGCAGCAGGTTCTGCCACCATTACCGTTTCCCATACTGAGGGTGGTGTTACTGTAAAGAAGACCTGTACAGTTACCGTAGTGGCAAAAGAGAATAAACTAGTGGATTCCCAGAAACGCCAACTATATGTTCTGCAGTCTGATGGCAAATATAGAGAAGCGACTTATGCAGACTATTATGATGCTAGTATTACCAACTTCTATCTACGAACAGAAGGTACCATTAAGTATACAGGCTGGCAGACTTTGGAAGGAAAATTATTTTATTATGATGCCAGTGGGAAGAAAATTACAGGAGAACAGGTTATTCAGGGAGCAAAGTACAATTTTGCAAGTGACGGTTCCTTGGTGGTAGGAAGCGGTTCGTTTGGCATTGACGTTTCTAAGTGGAATGGAACAATTGACTGGAATGCAGTAAAGAATTCCGGTGTAAGCTATGTGATTATTCGATGTGGGTATCGTGGTTCCTCCACGGGTGCACTGATTGAAGATCCAAAGTTTGCATCAAATATCAAGGGTGCTTCTGCAGCAGGTATCAAGGTAGGTGTATATTTCTTTACACAGGCTGTAAATAGAAGTGAAGCAGTTGAGGAAGCCTCCATGGTAATAGAATTAGTAAAAAAATACACCATATCCTATCCAGTATTCCTAGATGTGGAAGCATCAGGAGGACGGGCTGACAATATTGATAAAGCTACCAGGACGGACGTAATCAAAGCATTCTGTGAAACAATTCAGAACAGCGGATATACCGCAGGTGTATACGCCAATAAGAGCTGGTTGACTAACAAAATTGATGCCAGTCAGTTAGGAAGATACAAAATATGGCTGGCTCAATATGCTTCAGCGCCTAGCTATACAGGAAGATACGATATGTGGCAGTATAAATCCACAGGAAAGGTTACCGGCATCAGCGGTAATGTGGATATGAACTTAAGTTACCTTGGATATTAAGGAAAAGAGGGAAAATTATGAGGACGTATTTGGTAACAGGTGGGGCAGGATTTATTGGAGCAAACTACATCTATTATATGTTTAAAAAGTATGAGGATGAAATCAGAATCATTAATGTGGATGCCCTGACCTATGCAGGAAATTTGGAAAATCTGAAGGATGTGGAAAAAAGAAGCAACTATACATTTGTAAAGGCTGATATCTGCGATAAGGAAGCAATTCGTAAAGTGTTTGCCGAGAATGATATTGATCATGTTGTTCACTTTGCAGCAGAAAGCCATGTAGACAGAAGTATTCGTAATCCAGAAGTATTTGTGCAGACTAATGTATTAGGTACAGCAGTTATGCTGAATAGTGCAAAGGAAGCCTGGGAATTACCTGATGGCAGTTTCAAGGCAGGTAAGAAGTTTTTACATGTATCTACCGACGAGGTTTATGGTTCCTTGGAAAAAGAGGATGAGTTTTTTTATGAGACCACACCATATGCTCCTCATAGCCCTTATTCTGCAAGTAAAGCCAGCTCAGATATGCTGGTAAAGGCATATATGGATACCTATCATTTTCCAGCTAATATAACCAACTGTTCCAACAATTACGGTCCATTTCAGTTCCCTGAAAAGTTGATTCCTCTGATCATCAACAATGCATTACAGGGAAAGAAACTACCTGTATATGGGGACGGAAAGAATGTGCGTGACTGGTTATATGTAGAAGATCATGCAAAAGCCATTGATATGGTGCAGGAACAGGGAAAACTGTTTGAAACCTATAATATTGGCGGTCACAACGAGAAACAAAATATTGAAATTATTCACATTATTCTGGATACCCTGCAGGAGATGTTGCCTGACAATGATCCCAGAAAAGCCCACGTAAATGCGGATCTCATCACTTATGTGGAAGATCGTAAGGGCCATGACAGAAGATATGCGATTGCACCGGATAAAATAAAAGCAGAAATAGGATGGTATCCGGAAACCATGTTTAAGGATGGTATTAAAAAAACCATTGCATGGTACTTTGAACATGAGGATTGGATGAAGAATGTCACAAGCGGTGACTATCAGAAGTATTATTGTGAAATGTACGAATAAGAGAAATGGGAACGGTAAAACCGTTCCCATTTATTATAGTAAATGATAGTATGTGTAGCGAAGATAAATTGATATAGGAATTCATGGATGAATGTGGTAAAATATAGAGTATATGTCAAGAGATATGCAATTCATTCATATGTGATGTGATAGGTGAAAGGAGATTTTTATGAAAGGTATTATTTTAGCTGGTGGCTCAGGTACCAGGTTGTATCCATTAACAAAGGCAATATCAAAACAGATTATGCCGGTATATGATAAGCCTATGATTTATTATCCGCTTTCTACATTGATGCTGGCAGGTATCAGTGAAATCTTAATTATATCCACACCACGTGACCTGCCTGTATTTGAGGAATTGCTGGGAGATGGAAGTCAGTTAGGAATGAAGTTCTCCTATGCCGTTCAGGAACAGCCCAGGGGTCTTGCAGATGCATTTATTATAGGAGAAAAATTCATAGGAAATGATAGAGTGGCCCTGGTTTTGGGAGATAATATCTTTTATGGGCAGAGCTTTTCCAGAGTCTTGAGAGATGTTGCTTCTAGAGAAAAAGGAGCTACTATCTTTGGCTATTATGTAAGAGATCCCAGAGAGTATGGGGTAGTTGAGTTTGATGAAAATGGTAAGGCTTTATCCATTGAAGAAAAACCTGAAAATCCAAAGAGTAATTATGCAGTTCCCGGACTGTACTTTTATGATAATGACGTGGTGGAAATTGCAAAGAATGTAAAACCTTCTGCCAGAGGTGAAATAGAGATTACCAGCATTAATAATGAATACTTGAGCCGGAAAACCCTTCATGTAGAAACGCTGGGAAGAGGTTTTGCATGGCTGGATACCGGAAACCACGATTCCCTTTTGGATGCATCTGATTTCGTGGCAGCCTTTCAGAAGAGGCAGGGATTATATATTTCTTGTATTGAAGAGATTGCATATAAGAGAGGATTCATTACCAAAGATCAATTATTGGAATTAGCAAAGCCATTGATGAAGACTAACTATGGTGAATATTTGGTAGAGGTTGCGAATGGACTCTAAGATTAAGAAACTGACCATCTTGGCCGCTTCGCTGGCAGTGGTGCTTACGTTTCTTGTGGTTCTGCTCATCAATAATCAGAATAGCACAGGAAGTAAAGTACCGAACCAAACCGAAGAGACAAAACAGGCAGCATCAAGTGCTATTTATCAGAATGGACAAATAGGAGATGATTTATCTGCTTTTTTACAGGATGATACATTTTTTGATGAAGAGAAAAATGAATATTTAGAGCAGCTGATTGATAATCAGAACAGACTGTCTCTGATTGTCACATCCATAGAGAAGGATTTGCGTATTCAGATTGTAGACAGTACCAACCAGCCGGTTAGCGGAGAAAGTTTTTTTGTGATACTGGAAGGAGTAGGAGAATACAAGGACCTAGATAAGGATGGAATTATTTACATCGGAGATTTGGATTCGGGTCAATACGAAGTATCACTAAGGCCTTTGGATGGGTACAAGGTACCTGCGACCAGTACGAAGGTTAGGGTGAAAGACAAAGTAGAATATCTTGTTATTGATGATATTTCAATTCTAATTAAAACGGAAGCAGATATTGATGCTGAAGCTGAAGATACTGCACAGGAAATCGAGGATGCAGATAAAACGGAAATAAAACGAGCACAGGCTGTTTCGGGCAATTCTGCACTGGGCATAGATGTGTCCAAGTGGCAGAAAGAGATAGATTGGGATAAGGTTAAAAATGCGGGTGTTGATTTTGCCATAATCCGTTGCGGATACAGAGGTTCTGTTACAGGAAGCTTAGTGGAAGATCCCTACTTTTTGCAGAACATCAGAGGTGCAACTGCAGCCGGGGTGAAAGTTGGTGTGTATTTCTTTACCCAGGCATTAAACGAAGTAGAAGCTGTAGAGGAAGCCAGTACGGTGGTAAGCCTCATCAGAGATTTTGACCTGGACTATCCGGTGTATATAGATACAGAGGGTGCAGGTGGGGATGGACGTGCTGATGGGTTGGATACAGATGTCAGAACTGCAGTCTGTGAAGCGTTCTGCTCCACGATAGAGAATGCAGGGTTTGAAGCTGGAATTTATGCCAGTCGAAATTGGTATTACCACAAGCTAAATGCTGTGTCCTTGGAAAAGTATGTAATCTGGCTGGCCGAGTATCGTAGCGTTCCTTTGTATCAGGGATATTACCAAATGTGGCAGTATACCTCCAAGGGTAGTATAGATGGCATCAATGGGAATGTAGATATGAATATCAGTTATTTAGGATATTAATAAGCATTTAAACAGGAATTGAAAGGAAGATAGAAATATGGGTAAAATTACTGTAGAAACATGCGAAATAGAAGGACTGAAAGTGATAATACCGGAAGTACGTGGTGATGAAAGAGGCTACTTTATGGAGAGCTATAATTTTGAGGACTTTAAAGCGGCAGGAATATCGGAGGTATTTGTACAGGACAACCAGTCAGCATCCAAAAAAGGAGTGCTGAGGGGATTACATTTTCAGATTCATTTTCCGCAGGACAAGCTGGTTCGTGTAATCAAAGGGGAAGTCTATGATGTAGCAGTGGATCTTCGTCCCCAGTCTCCTACCTTTGGAAAGTGGCATGGTGAGTTGTTGACAGAGGCGAATAAAAAACAGTTTTTTGTCCCCAAAAATTTTGCCCACGGCTTTTATGTAGTATCAGATTATGCAGAGTTCTGCTATAAATGTACAGATTTTTATCATCCCGGAGACCAGAGCGGATTGATGTGGAATGATCCTGAAATTGGGGTAAAGTGGCCTCTGGATCAGGATACAGAATTAATTTTATCTGACAGAGACACTAAGTGGAAGAGCTTTGCAGAGTATAAAGAGAAGTACAGATAGGAGCAGTTATGAAAGATAGGATTTCAAAGAGGGCGGGAATTGTCATATTTTGTGTTGTGGGTGCGGTTATGGCTTATATCATCATTACCCATCATAATCCGAATGCAGACCCACAGGATGAATTATTTAAGAAATTGCTGTCCAGTCTGATTATATTTGTTTCCTGCATCCTATTCGGCTTTTTGTATGACAGGATTACCAGCTTGCCGGTGGAACTCTATCAAAACAGGCATCTAATCTGGAAACTGGCAAGAAATGATTTTAAAAAGAGATATGCGGGATCTTATCTTGGAGCGGTATGGGCCATGGTTCAGCCTGTCATTACTGTGGTTATGTACTGGCTGGTATTCGATGTGATCATGAACAGCGCAGGCACTGCCATGCGTGGTGGTGGAGATATTCCCTTTGTACTGTTTTTGACAGCAGGGTTGGTACCTTGGTTCTTCTTTAATGAAGCCTGGACGAATGGAACCCAGGCACTTTTAGAATACAATTACCTGGTAAAGAAGGTAGTGTTTAAAATCAGTATACTGCCAATTATTAAGGTTATTGGTGCAACCTTTATCCATATCTTTTTTGTTTGCATACTGCTTATCATTGCTACTTTATATGGGTATCCTCCATCTGTTTATACATTACAGATTTTCTATTATAGTTTTTGTACCCTTGTATTGGTATTGGCATTAAGCTATACCACATGTGCACTAGTGGTATTTATGAGAGACATATCCCAGATTATTAGTATTGCTTTGCAGATAGGGATGTGGGCAACACCCATTATGTGGGATTTTGGCGCAATCAGTAACAAATGGGCAGTCATTTTAAAACTGAATCCCATGGTATATATTGTAAATGGATATAGAAGTGCGATTTATGAACACACCTGGTTTTTTCAGGATTTTTATTCCACCATGTACTTTTGGATCATTACGGTGGTTTTATTTGGTGTTGGTGCTATGATATTCAAAAAGTTAAAAGTACATTTTGCAGATGTACTATAACCCGGAGTAAATCTTATGCATGGCAGTCTGCTAGCAGGAAAGGATAAGATGGAAAAACAGGAAAATCAAGTTCTTCAAGATAGTAAAACTGCAATACAGGTTAAAAATTTAAAAAAAGTATATAAACTATATAATAAGTCATCGGATCGTTTTAAAGAAACCTTTGGATTGACCCATAAAAAGTATAAAGAACACTATGCCTTAGATGGAGTAAATTTAGAAATTTTTCAAGGTGAAACAGTGGGTATCATCGGAACCAACGGCTCCGGTAAATCCACCATACTTAAAATAATTACCGGTGTTCTTAGTCCTACAGAGGGAGAAGTTACGGTGGATGGACGAATCTCTGCTCTTCTGGAGTTGGGAGCCGGCTTTAATATGGAATACAATGGAATTGAAAATGTATATTTGAATGGTACCATGATGGGTTTCTCCGAAAAGGAAATTGATAAGAAAATGCCGGATATACTGAAGTTTGCTGACATTGGAGACTATGTTAACCAGCCGGTAAAAACATACTCAAGCGGTATGTTTGTTCGCCTTGCTTTTGCTGTTGCCATCAACATTGAACCTGAAATATTGATTGTAGATGAAGCCCTATCAGTAGGAGACGTTTTTTTTCAGGCAAAATGTTACCATAAATTTGAAGAGTTCAAGAAGATGGGCAAAACCATTGTGTTTGTAAGTCATGATTTAAGCAGTATCAGTAAGTATTGTGACAGAGTGTTTCTATTGAATCAGGGTAAGCTGTTAGGACAAGGTACTCCCAAAGAAATGATAGATGCCTATAAGCGTGTTCTTGTGGGACAATATGAGGTGTCCGGAGAACAGGAAGAGGGTATTGTTTTACCAGATCATGTTTTAAACCCTGACCTTTTGGAGTATGGAAACAAGCAGGCTGAGATAATAGAATTTTTTATCACTGATGATAAGAATGTAAAAACAACAGCTGTTATCAAAGAAACAGCATTTACCATTCATGTTAAGGTACGATTTAACGAGAGAATTGTGGCACCCATCTTTGCATTTTCCTTTAAAAATATCAAAGGAACTGAAATCACTGGTACAAATAGTATGATTGAAAAGGCTTTTTTACAGCCTGTTTCGGCAGGAAGCATAAAGGAAATTACTTTTAAGCAGCAGATGAGCCTGCAAGGGGGAGAATATCTTCTTTCCTTGGGAGTGACCGGATATCAGGGTAGTGAATTTGAAGTCTATCACAGACTATATGATGTTTTAAATGTTACGGTAGTATCTGATAAGGATACAGTAGGGTATTATGACATGAATTCGTCCGTAGAGGTGAAGGATGCTGTGAGCAAGTCAGACAACCGAGTGATTCCGTACAGACAGGAAGCATAGGCTTAAAATGTGAGTGAGAAAGGGATGAAGCGTATGACAGAGCAAATAGGAAAAATAAAACTGGACCTAGCACATTATCCCGGTGAGGATTTGTATTGTGATGGACAGGTAGAAGACGAATTACTGGAGATTACAAAAAATCATTCCCAAATAGAGTTTCAGAAAATCATAGAAGAACGTGCCAGCTGGCCCGTCCTATATCATTTGTCGCCATTAAGGGAAAACATAGTGGAATGGATTCCCATGAGATCTGATGCAAAGGTTTTAGAGGTGGGTAGCGGTTGTGGAGCCATAACCGGTGCTCTGAGCAGAAAGGCCGGGGAAGTAGTCTGTGTTGACCTGTCCAAGAAGCGGAGTATGATCAATGCTTACAGACATGCAGATTGTGAGAATGTAACAATCCACGTTGGAAATTTTACAGACATAGAGCCGGATCTGCCATGTGATTTTGACTACATTTTTCTAGTGGGTGTGTTTGAATACGGTCAGAGTTATATGAGTTCGGAAAAACCTTTTGAAGAGTTCTTATCCATTATTATGAAGCACCTGGCACAAGGCGGTCGTGTCGTCATTGCAATTGAAAATAAGTATGGGCTTAAGTATTTTGCAGGTTGCAGAGAGGACCATCTGGGAAGCTTTTTCTCCGGAATTGAGAACTACGCCGAAGGGGGAGGTGTGCGTACTTTCTCCAGAAGAGGATTGGAAAGAATATTTGCCTCCTGTGGTGTAAAAAAGTATTCCTTTTACTATCCTTATCCGGACTATAAATTTATGACTACGCTTTATTCGGATGCTTATTTACCAGGAAAAGGAGAGTTATCAAATAATATTCGTAATTTTGATCGTGACCGTATGCTCTTATTTGATGAAAAGCATGCATTTGATGGAATTGTGGAAGATAATCTTTTTTCTGTATTTGCTAATTCCTTTGCAGTTATTATCGGGGACGGATTTGATACCAAGTTTTCAAAGTATTCCAATGACCGTGCGAAGGAGTACCGCATTCGCACAGATATCTGCAGAAATGAACTGGGCGAAATAAGCGTAAAAAAACACCCGTTATGCAAAGAAGCTGAAGATCATATTCGCAGTATGTCCGTGGCTTATCATAATCTGTTAGAAAGATATGAAGGCGGAAACCTTGCAGTGAACAAATGTGAACTGCATGAAGAAGATGGAAAAGTGTGGGTTTCTTTTGAATTTTTGTACGGGAAGGTTCTTTCAGAAATGCTGGATGAATGCCTGGATAGGAACGATATTGAAGGGTTTCATTCATTATTCAGACAATATGTAGAAAGAACCGGATATAATCAGACATTTCCAGTAGCAGATTTCGACCTCATCTTTGGAAACATTATTGTGAAAGGTGATACCTGGACAGTGATTGATTATGAGTGGACATTCGGCAAGGAACTGGATTTCAAGGAATTGGCCTTTAGAGCTATTTACTGCTATATACTGGAAGATGAGAGGCGTAACAAATTAAATTTGGATTTGATTTTGGATGAGCTTGGAATTACACAGGCTGATGCAGATTACTATCGGGAACAAGAAATAGGTTTTCAGAAATTTGTCACAGGACAGCACAAGGCCATGGCAGAAATCAGAAACATAATTGGCTGCCGTCTGATTGAACCTGTAAAATGGCTGGATAAGTTCGATGATAATAAAGATGTAAACAGAGTACAAATTTACGAGGACCTGGGAGATGGCTTTTCGGAAGAAAATTCCTACTTTGTCGAGGAAGCTTATCAGGGTGATCAGGATATTGAGCTGGAACTCAAGGTGGATGACAATGTGAAGGTACTCCGCATAGATCCCTCCATGGATACTTGCGTGGTAAGAATAGAAGAGATGACTTTTAACGGGGTTGCTGTACCCTTACAAAATAAGAATATTTTCTATACCAACGGAAAGATGTTAAAACCTGCCACCGGTGCAGTATTTCCTACAACGGATCCTAATATTTATATCAAGGTGTCTGACTTGGAAAAACAGGTGGAAAATGTTTTATATACCAGGATGAAGGTGGTCAGACTACCCAAAAGTATTGCTTGTGACATGGCATCATCAGTGAAAAAACTGATTTAGGCCAATGTCTATTCTTGCGGGGAGGAATCCATGTGAACATAAAAAAAATAGTAAGAAAGATACTAACTTTATATTGGGATAATAGATATGAAAAGAGACTAGGACAATACAAACTGAATTATCAAGACTGGCTGAAAACAATGGAGAGCAAGGAGCATCATACATCATCCGTACTAAAAGAGAACGATTTTATGATGTTGTCCTTTGGCAAGGGAATGTGGACGCAGAATACCAACCAGCTGGTGATGTTATACTGTGAGATCCATCCCGATACAGTACTGGTATATGGAGATGAGGATGTCCAAAATCAAAAGGGGTTCATTGATAATCCCTGGCTCAAACCCGACTGGTCTCCTGATACTTTTTTATGTAAGGATTATTTAGGTGAAGCGGTATGTGTGAAGAAAGAGCTTTATGAAAAGCTTACGGATACAGAAAAAATGGACCCGCTAGTATGCCACAAGCGTCTGGTGGAACTGGCGGGAGGTTTTGAAAGAGGCTGTAAAACCATTGGACATATAGAGGGTATCCTTTTTCATAGAGCCAATACCTGGGAGGCTGCGCCTGTAGACTCATTGAATCCCCAAAAAATGTTACAAGAAATGCATTTTGGGGATATTCTGGTCTCCATCATTATTCCTTCTAAGGATAATGTGAAAGTTTTGCAGCAATGCCTACGCACCATACGTGAAAGTGTTACTTGTGTTCCCTGCGAAATCTTGATCGTGGATAACGGAAGCTGTCAGCATACGAAAAGCCAAATGACAGAATATATTGAAAAATTAAATCAGGAGTTAACAGAAGAAACGCCTATTCGTTCTATTCAATATTTCTATGAACCGATGGAGTTTAACTTTTCTAAATTGTGCAATATCGGTGCGGGAAAAGCTTCCGGTAATCTTTTGTTGTTTCTGAATGATGATATAGAAGCAGTAGAATCTGGGTGGATGGAACAGATGGCAGCAAAAGCAGTTCTTCCCTGGGTTGGCGCAGTGGGTATCAAGTTGTGGTATCCGGATTCTGACCGTATTCAACATGCCGGGATAACCAATATTTCAATTGGACCTGTACACAAGCTGCAGTTTTTAAAAGATAACGAGTGTTATTATGATTGCAGGAATCGAGGACAGTGGAATGTCCTTGCAGTAACAGGTGCCTGTATGATGATGCGTAAAGAAACTTTTCTGGAAGCAGGAGAATTCGCAGAAGAGATGCGTGTAGCTTTTAATGATGTGGATCTATGCTTTACACTTCATGAACTGGGATATTATAATGTGGTGATCAATTCCTGTCATTTACTTCATCATGAGTCTTTAAGCCGGGGATCAGATGACTCGGAAGAAAAGATGAAACGACTGATTAAGGAGCGGGAGATACTTTATAAGCGTCATCCCAAATTGGATAATACAGATCCCTATTATCATAAATGGTTGAATCAAAAAGGACTAGATACCAGAATTGTACCGGCGTATATGGAAGGAAAACCAAAACCTGACAAAGCAGATTTTCAGCCTGCAAGGGTAGAAAGCGGAATCAAAAAGAATGATTGTTTACTCCTGCGGATTGAATATGTTGATACAAAAAGGATACAAGGATATGTGGTAGTATTAGGAAGCGATAATGCCTGTTACGCAAAAAAGCTGATTTTTAAATCTAAAAATTCCCCGGAGAAAGTCTATTTATTAGATGTAAAAGAACAATATCGTTCCGATATTGCGGAGAATATGCCTGATCAGATTCATATAGCATTATGCGGATTCAAGACAGAGTTTGCCACATCCCTGCCTAAGGGTGAGTACCGGGTTGGTGCAATGGCCAAAGACAGAATTTCAGGAACGGTACTGGTAAATTTCAGCAACCGATTCATCTATGTATAATCGGTTGTATACAGATACATTGAAAAAACAGATGCAATTTTAGGAGAAGGAACATGGATTATAAGGAAGCATATGAAAGAGAACATATTAAAAGTGCAGATTTGGCAGGGCGTGTTGCAGATTTGGAATCAGCAAATGAAGAACTGCAGTTTAAAATAGATCGCATTAAAAAAAATCCTATCTGGAAGGTAAGCAAGCCTTTTAGAAGTGCTGTTCACTGGGGTATGCGTCAGAAAGCAAGAATTAGTAATTGCGGTGGTATGAAGGGTATTCTTGCTAAGATAAATTACAAAAAGCGGGAAAAAAATGCCATGATACAGTTTGGTACTGATAGTTTTCCTATACCAGAAGAACGAAAAAAGCAGCATGATACCATGTTTGAAAGACCTGTGAAAATTAGTATTCTGGTACCTTTATTTAATACACCTCTTGATTTTCTAACAGAGATGATGGATTCTGTTGTAAACCAGACTTATGAAAACTGGGAGTTGTGTCTTGCAGATGGTTCTGACAGTCAGCATTCTGAGGTCGGAAAAAAATGTCTGGAATATGTACAAAATGATGATAATAAGAGAATTATTTATAAGAAGCTGGATAAAAACGAAGGTATATCGGGTAATACCAATGCCTGCCTGAAATTGGCTACAGGGGAGTACATTGGTTTGTTTGACCATGATGACATTCTTCATCCCTGTGCATTATATGAATATGTGAAGGCTATTAATGAACAAGGTGCAGATTATCTGTATTGTGATGAAACCACATTTAAGAGTGGAGATATCAATAAAATGCTCACTATGCATTTCAAACCTGATTATGCACCGGATAATTTGAGAGCCAATAATTATATCTGCCATTTTAGTGTATTTGCCAGAGAACTTTTGGATGGAACGGATTTGTTTCGTACCAAATTTAACGGAAGTCAGGATCATGATATGATACTCAGGCTCACCGACCGTGCTAAAAAGGTGGTTCACGTTCCCCAACTCTTATATTATTGGAGAAGTCATGCCGGTAGTGTGGCTTCTGGAATCGATGCAAAGCCATACGCAATCAATGCTGCAAAGGGTGCAGTATCAGAGCATCTGCTCCAGCATGGATTTGAACACTTTAAAATAGAGAGCACGAGGGCATTTGAAACTATCTTTAGAATACGGTATCAGATATTAGGTAACCCTAAGGTATCAATCATCATTCCAAATAAGGATCATTTGGAGGATCTGCGTCGTTGTGTTACTTCAATTATAGAGAAATCAACTTACGATAATTTTGAGATTATTATTGTAGAGAACAATAGTGAGAAAAAGGAAGTATTTGATTATTACAAAGAATTAGAGGTTAATAATAGAATAACAATTGTTACTTATGATAAAGCCTTTCATTATTCCGCTATCAATAATCTGGGTGTGAAGTATGCCACCGGTGACTATATTCTGCTTTTAAATAATGATACAGAAGTAATTACAGTCAATTGGATAGAGGAACTGCTTATGTATGCACAAAGAGATGATGTGGGTGCAGTTGGTGCCAAGCTTTATTATGCTGACAAGACCATTCAGCATGCAGGTGTGGTAATTGGACTTGGAGCTCACAGAACAGCCGGACACACACACTACAAGCAACCACGACAGAACCTAGGATATATGGGAAGACTTTGTTATGCCCAAAATGTATCTGCGGTTACGGGTGCGTGTCTAATGGTGAAGAAGTGCTTATATGAGGAGTTGGGTGGTCTGGATGAAAATTTCCGTATATCATTAAATGATGTGGACTTCTGCCTTCGGTTGCGGGAAAAGAATCTGCTAAATGTTTTCACTCCATTTGCAGAGCTATACCATTACGAATCCATTTCCAGAGGTCTGGATGACCAGGGTGAAAAGGCACAGAGATATAATGAAGAGTCAGACAGATTCAGAAAAAAATGGAAAGATGTTTTAGATAAGGGAGACCCTTATTATAATCCAAATTTTTCCCTGGACAGAAGTGATTTTTCTTTAAAATTACGATAGCGTATGCTATACTGACCAAGTGATTGAAAGGGATTAGTTTCAGGAGGATGTATGATGGATTATATGAGCAAATTTCAGCAATGGCTGGAGAACGACTACTTTGACCAGGGTACTAAAAATGAACTTTTAGCTATCCGTAATGATGAAAAGGAAATAGAAGATCGTTTTTATAAGGATTTGGAATTCGGAACAGGGGGCCTGAGAGGTGTCATTGGAGCAGGAACCAACCGTATGAATATTTATACTGTTCGTAAATCAACCCAGGGACTGGCTAATTACATTTTGAAACAGAACCACGATAAACCAAGTGTTGCAATTGCATATGATTCTCGTAGAATGTCTCCTGAATTTGCAGATACAGCAGCATTATGTCTGGCAGCAAATGGAATTAAAGCGTATGTATTTGAATCTTTACGCCCAACACCCGAGCTTTCTTTTGCACTTCGTACCCTGCACTGTATTTCCGGTATCGTAGTGACCGCCAGTCACAATCCACCGGAATATAATGGGTATAAGGTATACTGGGAGGACGGTGCTCAGATTACTTCCCCTAAGGATGTGGAGATTATTGATGAAGTAGGTAATATTACCGATTATAATACCGTGAAGACCATGAGCAAGGAAGAGGCTATTGCTGCAGATCTTTATGAGGTTATAGGTCGAGAAATAGATGATGCCTACATGGTGGAATTAAAGAAACAGATTATTCATCCTGATATGATTGCTCAGGTTGCTGATGATATTAAGATTGTTTACACACCACTTTGCGGTACAGGAAATATACCGGTAAGAAGAGTTCTCTCTGAACTGGGATTCAAGCATGTTTATGTAGTAAAGGAGCAGGAAAATCCTGATCCCAATTTTACAACTCTGGATTATCCTAATCCGGAAGACCCGAAAGCTTTTACTTATGCACTTCGTCTTGCAAAAGAGAAGGATGCTGATATTGTACTGGCAACAGATCCAGATGCAGATCGTCTGGGTGTTTACGCAAAGGACAACGCAACCGGTGAGTATATTCCGTTTACAGGTAATATGTCCGGTATGTTGATTGCAGAGTACATCCTGAGGGAACGTACTGCAACCAAGACCATGCCTGTTAATCCTGCTCTGGTTACTACCATTGTGACGACTAACATGACACAACCCATTACCAATACTTATGCGGTGAAGCTGATGGAAGTGTTGACCGGATTTAAGTATATAGGAGAACAGATCAAGCTTTTTGAGCAGTCCGGTTCCTATCATTATGTATTTGGCTTAGAGGAAAGCTATGGATGTCTTGCAGGTACACATGCCAGAGACAAGGATGCATGCGTGGCTGTCATGTGCCTTTGTGAAGTAGCAGCATATTGTAAAAAAGCAGGCAAAACGTTGTGGGATATGATGCTTGAAATGTATGAGAGATATGGTTATTATAAGGAAACGCAGTATACCATTACGTTAAAGGGTGTGGATGGAGCAAAACAAATTGCTGAAATGATGGATAAACTTCGTAAGAATCCTCCTAAGGCGTTTGGTGAAGCTAAGGTACTGAAGTTCCGTGATTATGAAGAAGATAAGATTATAGATATGGAAACAGGAGTTGAAACACCTTCTGGATTACCCAAGTCCAACGTGTTATATTTTGAACTTCCCGATAACTGCTGGTGTTGTGCAAGACCTTCCGGAACAGAACCAAAAATCAAGTTTTACATGGGTGTTAAGGGTAACGGTTTGGAAGATGCACAGGCAAGAGTAAATAAGCTGACAGACGACTTAAAGGCTGTTTTGTAAATGATGATGTCAAAGATAAACAAAGCAAATTTGAAGAAAACTATATATTACCTGAAAAGAAACGGGCTGCGGGATACATTTCTCGCAGCCTTAGAGCGTTTACAGAAAAGTAAGCAAGAAACATATGAATACCATTGCCTTTCTGCTAAGGTATTGGAAGAACAACGTGTGTGGTCCAAAGAAAATCAGCAGACTTTGTTTAGTATTGTAGTACCTGCATATCATACCGCAGAAATACATTTACGAGCCATGATAGAATCTGTTCTGGCTCAAAGCTATGAAAATTTTGAATTAGTGATTGCAGATGCTGGAAATGAAGTAAAGAAAGCTGAGATTGTAAAAAGCTACAAGGACTCTAGAATTTGCTATCTACCATTACGGGAAAATTTAGGGATTTCAGACAACACCAATGAAGCCTTACAGCACGCCAAGGGAGATTATGTTGGCTTATTGGATCATGATGATATACTGACTGCTGACGCATTATATGAAGTGGCAGTCCGAATCAACCAGTACCAAAAGGAAGGCAAAAAGCTGCAATTGGTATATTCTGATGAAGATAAATGCGATGATGCAGGGGAACACTACTTTGAACGCCACTCAAAACTGGACTTTAATCTGGATTTAATTTTGTCAAATAATTATATCTGTCACTTCCTGGTTGTGAAAGCTGATCTCATTAAGAGACTGGGATTTAGAAAGGAATTTGATGGCGCACAGGATTATGATCTTGTGCTTCGCTGTATCAGAGATATTTCAAATGGGTATCAGGAAAATCATGATACAGGTGTTTCTTTATTACTTCCATTCCAGGAAAAAGACACCATATGTCATATTCCAAAGGTGTTGTATCATTGGAGATGCCATAAGCAATCCACTGCTGAGAACCCACAGAGCAAACAATATGCATATGAAGCAGGTGGCAGAGTAATCGCTGATTTTCTTTCCAACATGCAGATAGCAGGAGAGGTTGCTGCTACCAGGCATTTGGGATTTTACCAGATTCAATATCAGCCGGACATGCTATCCCAACGTACTGATGTGGGAGCCATAGGTGGTAAAATACTGAATAG
This sequence comes from Lachnospiraceae bacterium, assembly GCA_035271185.1. GTDB lineage: Bacteria > Bacillota > Clostridia > Lachnospirales > Lachnospiraceae > Acetatifactor. Next base: position 17,414 of record DATERV010000190.1, read on the forward strand.
TAAGAATAAAATAACGGGTGGTATATATTGCGCGGATGGTGATTGCCCTTATCAAGATATTTACAAAGGATACAGTGGATATATGCACCGGGCAATGCTGACACAGGATGCTTATGCAGTAGATATTCGACTGATGCAGATTCGCCCGGATTTGTTTGATACAGTAAACGAGATTGTAGAAAAATACATGACGAGTGAAGAAGAGCAGCTTTTGTTAGATGGTAATGTCCTAGACTGCAGCAGGTTATCCTTAGATGAAACACAGTTTCGCAGGTTAAGCATGGAAGCTAGCAGAAGGCTGTATGAGCTTAACTATCGTGTTGTGTGGAACCCTAGTTGGACTAAGAGAATATAGTGGTTAAATGAGGATTAAGTATGCAAACTACAATTGTGATTCCGAATTATAATGGTATGTACTTTCTAGAGGATTGTCTAAAGACTTTGACTGCAGATATCAGCTCCTTCGGGGCCTCTGTTATGATTGTGGATAACGGCTCAGAAGATGGAAGCGTACAGTGGATTAAAAGCAATTATCCAAGGGTGCGTCTGATTACATTGCCAGAGAACACAGGATTTTGTAAAGCTGTTAATGTAGGTATCAAAGCAGCTCAAACCCCCTATGTGATTTTATTGAACAATGACACGAAAGTTAAATTTGGATTTACTAAGGCGCTAACCAGAGCAATTGCAGCATCAGACAGCATATTCTCAGTCAGTGCAAAAATGCTGGATATGAAAAACGATACTATAATAGATAATGCCGGTGACCTGTATACAGCTTTAGGCTGGGCTTTTGCAAGAGGGAAAGGGAAAAAGGCAGATGAGTGGAATAAGTCTGCCCATGTTTTTTCTGCTTGTGGGGGTGCGTCTATTTACCGCAAGGAAGTCATAGAAAAACTAGGTTATTTTGATGAGAATCATTTTGCTTATTTAGAGGATGTGGACATTGGCTGGCGCGCCAGAATATTTGGATATACAAATTTGTATGAACCAAAAGCACAGGTTCTTCATGCTGGAAGCGCAGTTAGTGGATCCAGATATAACCGCTTTAAAGTGGGTCTTTCTTCTGCCAATAGTGTCTATATCATTGGAAAAAATATGCCTCTTCTGCAAATCCTAATAAATCTACCGTTTCTTTTACTTGGCTTTCTGATTAAGACCCTTTTCTTTACGTTAAAGGGTATGGGCCTCACCTATATACACGGTTGTTTACAGGGCCTTAAAAGATGTTTTACTTCCGAAGGAAGAAAGCATAAAGTCAAATTCCAGTTTTCACACTTAGGCAATTACACTAGGTTGCAACTTGAGTTATGGTGGAATATGGTACTTCGAATTGTAGGCTAGTAGTTTGCCTATTATTAGGGTTTGAAATTAATTTTGCTCATGATACAAAAACGATACAAATGAAATCTATTCTGATTTCATACAAAAGAAAATTCATTAGATAAAGACATGTGGACAGGTGAGATATTATGATAAAGGATAACCAGAAGGTCTTTAACAGGTTACACTTGGTTATGGACGCATTAATCGTGGTAATTTCATATATAATAGCCTGGGCACTGCACTATAAAGTGTTTAATGATTTTGGTCCTGAAGCAGGTATTTTGTCATTGGAACAATATATGAAGACTCTGGTTTTGATTGTTCCGGCCTATATCCTGCTTTACTTTTACTGTCATGTTTATACACCCAGAAGAACAAGCAGCAGTTTTAGGGAAGTTTATAATATTATATGTGCCAATACCATTGGATTGGTAGGATGTATTGCAATTTTATCAATAATTAAACTAAATGATTATTCCCGTAAGATGTTTATTATTTTTTATATTTTAAATATTGCCATTACGGCAATATCACGCTTGATTTTAAGAAAAACCTTGCGTACCTTCAGAGCAAAGGGCTATAATCTGAAACATGTTCTGTTGGTGGGTTATTCCAGGGCGGCAGAAGAGTATATTAACAGAATTTTAGGAAATGCAGAATGGGGATATGTAGTTTGTGGAATTTTGGATGATTTTGTACCGGCTGGAACTTTTTACCGTGGGGTAAAAGTACTAGGAAGGATTGACAATCTCCATGAATTACTACCACAGAATGAGTTGGATGAAATTGCCATAGCATTATCCCTAAAAAACTATGACAGGTTGGAAGAGATTGTAAGCATTTGTGAGAAATATGGTGTGCATACTAAATTCATACCAGACTATAACAGTCTTATTCCAAGCAGACCATACACAGAAGATTTAATGGGATTGCCGGTAATCAATATTAGATATGTGCCGTTGACAAATACTGGAAATATTATTATAAAGCGCTTTGTTGATATTATTGGCTCTTTAGTAGGAATTATACTTACTTCACCCATTATGCTGATTTCTGTAATTGCGATTAAACTAAGTAGCCCGGGACCTTTGATTTTTAAGCAGGAGAGAGTAGGATTACACAGTAAAGCCTTTTACATGTATAAGTTTCGTAGTATGGAACAGCAAAAGCCCAGTGAGGAGCAGAAGGCCTGGACGGTAAAGGATGATCCGAGAGTAACAACAGTAGGTAGAATAATAAGAAGGACCAGTATTGATGAATTACCACAGTTATTTAATATACTAAAGGGAGATATGAGCCTTGTAGGTCCCAGACCGGAACGTCCTCTGTTTGTAGAAAAATTCAAAGAGGAAATTCCAAGATATATGGTGAAGCATCAGGTTCGTCCGGGATTAACTGGATGGGCTCAGGTCAATGGTTATAGGGGAGACACTTCCATCCGAAAGAGAATTGAATATGATTTACATTATATAGAAAATTGGACTTTGGGATTTGATATAAAAATTATTGTTATGACTTTCTTTACAGGCTTTATCAATAGAAATGCTTATTGATTTTTTTATAATCAAAACAAATAACAAGGAGATAAAAAATGGCAGACAATAGAAAACGCCCAGCAGCAAAGACATCAAAACGGGCAAAGGCAAAGAAAAAGAGCAAGATTAGCAAGATTATCATTTTCACAGTAGAAATTCTGGTTATATCAGTATTACTAGGAGCTCTTTGGATTGTGAAGGATTTTGGAATAAATGAGGATGGTACCAAAAGTGGACCACTGATTGTTGATTTTAAAGAGGATGACCTTGTAGTAAACGAGCAGGTACAGCAAAATGAGCATATGCAGGGATATCGTAATATTGCATTATTTGGTGTGGATTCTCGGAGCGGGGAGCTGACTAAGCGGACCTTAAGTGATAGTATTATGATTGCATCCATCAATCAAGATACAGGTGATATTAAACTGGTAAGCGTTTACCGTGATACATACCTGAATCTGAGTAATGATAAGTATGGTAAATGCAATTCCGCATATAGTTTTGGTGGAGCAGAGCAGGCAATCAAGATGCTGAATATGAATTTGGATCTGGATATCAAAGAATTTGTTACAGTAGGGTTTGAAGGGCTTTCGTCTACCATAGATGAACTGGGCGGTGTTTGGCTGGATGTTGATAAAGAAGAGTTAAAGCATATCAACAGTTATCAGAAGTGTATGGCTGAAGATTTAAAGGATTCATGGAAACCAGTAGAAAATACCGGTTATCAGCTGTTGAATGGTCTGCAGGCAACCGCATATTGCCGTATTCGTTATAGGACAGGTAATGACTTTGCAAGAGCCGCAGCTCAGCGTGAAGTCATCCAGGCAATTGCTACGGAAGCAAAAAAAGCAGATATTACTACGCTGACAAAGGTTGCCAATACGGTTTCTAGTTCTGTGTACACCTCCTTAAGCATGGATGAAATTATTGGTATGCTGGGAGAAATAGCCAAATACAATATTGTGGAAGAAGATGGTTTCCCACAAGCTGACATGAGAGGTTCTAGTACTCTGGGTTCTAAGGGAAGCTGTGTATATGCAGTTGATTTGGACGACAATGTAAAATGGCTACATGAATTCCTGTTCCAAGAAACAGATTATGAACCATCCAAAGAAGTAAAAGAGTATTCCAATATTATTCATAACTTTGTATCACAATATACCAATAT
>DATERV010000191.1:0-2268 GCA_035271185.1 Lachnospiraceae bacterium
ATTGAAGAACTTGGCAAATCTAGTCTTGGCACGATACCCTGTGCCTTCTGGTGCTAGTTCAATTGCTGTCTGCGTCTCTCCAAAGGATGCCGCCCAGTAATCAAAGTGTCCTAATCCTAACTTCTGTAATGTGCCATACTGAAGGTAACGCATATTGGTATAAAGCTCCGTCATGCTATTCGATATTGGGGTACCTGTTGCAAAGGTTATTCCTTTTCCTCCAGTTAGTTCATCTAAATACTGACATTTTGCAAACATATCCGAAGATTTTTGTGCTTCTGTCTGTGCAATACCAGCCACATTACGCATTTTAGTGTAAAGAAATAAATTCTTATATGAATGGCTCTCGTCTACAAATAATCTGTCTACACCTAATTGCTCGAACGTTACCACATTGTCTTTTCTGGTATCATCATTTAATTTTTCTAACCTGGTGCTTAATGATTTCTTCGTCTTTTCCATCTGTTTAATGGTATAACGTTCGCCCCTGTTTGCTTTCGTCTGCTCTATCGCTCGCTCAATCTCTGTAATCTGACGTTCTATAATCACAACCTGTCTTTCTTTGGAAAGTGGTATCCTTTCAAACTGACTATGGCCAATAATTACAGCATCATAATCTCCTGTCGCAATACGAGAACAAAACTTCTTACGATTGGCTGGTTCAAAATCTTTTTTGGTTGCAGCTAATATATTTGCTCCTGGGTAGAGTCTTAGAAAATCACTAGACCACTGTTCTGTCAAATGATTTGGTACTACAAACAAACTCTTTTGACATAAGCCTAATCGTTTGCTTTCCATAGCCGCTGCTGTCATCTCAAACGTCTTGCCGGCGCCCACACAATGGGCTAATAAGGTATTATCTCCATACAAAACATGAGCTACGGCATTTTTCTGGTGCTCTTTCAATTCAATATCTGGTGTCATACCTGGAAACTTTAAATGCTCTCCAACATATTCACGGGGTCTGGTGGAATTAAATAATACATTATATTTTTTACATAAAGCATCTCTTCGCTCCTGATCTGCAAATACCCAGTCCTTAAATGCTTCTCGAATAGATTCCTGTTTTTGACTGGCTAGCATCGTCTCTTTTTTATTTAATACTCTTTTTTCCTTTCCGTCTTCAATCACAACATCAAAAATGCGACTGTCCTTTAAATTCAAGGAATCTTCTAAGATTTTATAAGCATTAGCTCTGCTCGTTCCATAGGTCATAGAGGTTAGGGTGTTCCCATAATCAGCATTCTTTCCCTTAATGTTCCATTGTCCAGTCACCTCTGAATATTGCACCCCCACAGTATCTCTGCGTAATAAATAATCCGGTGTTTGGAAGATGTCTTTCATAAAATCATCTAAGTACCTTGTATCAATCCATGTGGCCCCAATTCGCACTTCAATCTCCGAAGCATCCAATTCCTTTGGTTGTACCTGTTTTAAAGATTTCACATTCGTGATATATTCTGGGTGTTTTTCTACCATGCTTTTCGCAACCGTTAATTTATCCCTTACATTTCCACTAAGATATTCATCTGCTGCTTCCCATTGCTCCGTCAACGGATTTTTAAAAATAACACCTGATAATTCTTGCACCACTTCCTCTTCTGTTTTATTTGCAAGTTCTGCCATAAATTCGACATCCACTTTTGCCTTTTCACCAAGGGATACGGCCAAAGCTTCACTTGCGGTATCTACACTAGTAACAACCTCTGCCTTTTTAATCGTACGCTTGGAAAACATATCTGCTTTTCCCTTGAAGTTGCTTTCATCATCAAGTTTTTCCAAGGAACAAAGTAAACAGTAACTGGAATCCTGACTGAATGCCCTTTTATTAGTTTGTGAATTAATAAGTCCGTGTTTTTCAGAAAAAGCGTTATAGCTTTGATTTAATTCTGTCTGTTTTGCTCTAATTACTGCATCGGGATACTCCTCCAATTGCATATTGATGAGTTCCTGTGTGCAATCTCTTATTTCCACCATGCCTTTTATCCGCTGTTCCATGTTGTCTGATAGTTCAGCCGGTTTCATAATGGAATTCTCTCGGTAATATACTTTATCATCTACCACGGTGTAGCTATAATTTTTTACATTAGGCTCTGCAGGAATAGATACCGATACAAGTTCATCTTCCAATTCTTCCAGTTCTATCGTATCAATCGTTCCATCCATTCTTAAAATGGCATCTGCAAGCTGTTCTGCAAATGGTCTATCTGTATTGGTACTACAGGTTGATTCCATGCCATAAGGACCTGACACCATTTCCATTTTTCC
>DATERV010000192.1:0-47627 GCA_035271185.1 Lachnospiraceae bacterium
TAAAGAACCGACTTGGAAGGGTACCGTATTTACTGGATTTCTATGAAAATGGAGAAGTGGATCCACTGGTAATCATTCGTGAGTATAAGAACTACCAGGTGTTTTTAGAATCAGTGGAGAAGGAACTTTATACAGGAAAACTTGCGGAGCAGGAATTGGTGACATTGGAATATTTGTCAAAGACTATTCTTAGTGGGGCAAGAGCGTATGAACTTGAAATATTGAAACGATTCTTAAATTACGAAGTAATTGATGCTGAGCAAATGAAACAGGAATTCAAGGTAGAGTATGGCTATGAGGTTGAACTTCCATCCTTTGAAAATGCAATACAAGTATTACAGGGACAATTTGTTAGCAGAGAGGATGAGTTAAAAAAGTATTGTCACATTGATATTGTGGAGTATGATAAAAAACAAATGCTCCGAAGAATGAAAGGATTTGCAGATAGACTATTACATGCAGAGTTTTATAGACAAGTGAATGATATTATTGAAGTGGGACTTAGACGATACCAGGATAAATATTGTCGTGGACAAGCAGAGAATTGCCCATTTGTCCTCTACGAGAAATACTCAAGGCGTGATGTCAGCCTACTTATGAACTGTGGGAAAGATTTATCATCTACAATGTACGGAATGAAGCGAATTGACGACGATGTTTTTATTTTTGTAACCTATCATAAAGAGGAAGTAGCGGATAATGCGAAGATATATTTGGATGGCAAGCCAGACTATGCAGATGCATTTGAGGACAACATGATTTTCTGTTGGGATTCTCAGATTGGTCGAGGCATTGATAGTTCTTACGTTGAGGATGTTGCCAAGGCTTCAAGAAAGCACTTGTTGGTGAAAAAAAGTGATGTAGAAACAAGCTTCTACTATATGGGGCAGTTTGACATCGTTGATGCAAAAGCTAATCGTAAGAAGGATAATAATGGAAAAGAACATGATATTACAAAATTTCAGATGAGGATGCATCAGGCGGTACGTGATGATTTACTTCGTTATTTACAAAGCAAAATTGAGAAAGAGGAAGATAAAGTAGGATGAAAACAGTAAGAGTTGTGGCAGCTGTAATAAAAGCAATCAATGAAAATAATAAACCAATTATATTTGCAACCCAACGTGGTTATGGAGATTTAAAAGGTGGATGGGAATTTCCTGGTGGAAAAATTGAAGAGGGTGAAACCCCACAAGCTGCGTTAAAGCGTGAAATAATGGAAGAATTAGATACGGAAATCTCAGTCGGTAAATTGATTCATACCATTGAGTACGATTACCCGACATTTCATTTATCAATGGATTGCTTTTGGTGTGAAGTGATTTCTGGAGAATTGGAATTGAAAGAGCATGAGGCGGCGAAGTGGCTGATTAAGGAAGAACTGGATTCTGTGGAATGGTTACCTGCAGATATTACACTGATTGATGTGATACGAGGAAAAATATAGTACAGTATCCACAACTCTTTTCAGAAGCAGATTCAGGAGTACTTCCAGACAGAGAAAGGTGTTCAACCAGATAAAAAATTTCTAACAATAGAGTGGCGCAAATCTGATATTCTGGCTGCAATGAGAGAAAAAGGAATTGAAGTAAGTGAAGAGCAATTTTTCACCAAAGTGGTGAAGGGTAACATTAACAGTGAAAGATTTGTTATAAAAAGTATATGGTTTTTATAACAAATCAGACATATTTAGGGATGCACGTAATAATGAGCATAGAATAGAACCAGAAATCAGAGACTTAAATGCACAAAATGCAATTAAGACACCTCTGATTTTTTCTAGTTTAAGTGATAGAAGTGATAGAAGACCTAAGTTATACCAGATCGGAAGTTCAACTATTGAGCGAATTGTATTCTACTATATAGTTATTGTAAATAGATACTAACGGCGTTACACTTAGAAAAACGAAGGAGGTGTGACAAATGGGAACAGTAGGAACCAATATTAAAAAATTGAGGGTCAGCAAGGGCGATACGCAAGAACAATTGGCGAAATCGCTACAGATATCATTTCAATCAGTAAGCAAATGGGAAAATGGAATAGCATCACCGGACATAGCGTTTCTTCCAATTATAGCAGAGTACTTTGGAGTCACGATCGATGAATTATTCAACTATAAGTTGAACTCGTTGTCATATAAAGAGCGCTTTATAAAGTTCATGCTAAATAGTGGAGTTTTGAAATTTGGTGAGTATAAGCTTAAGAGCGGTCGTGTTTCACCATACTTTATTAACACTGGAAACTATAAAACGGGTTCTCAAATTTCAAAACTTGGAGACTTCTATGCAGAATGCATTAAGGAAAATGAGATAAAAGCAGATACCCTATATGGTCCGGCGTATAAAGGAATTTCATTGGCTATTTCTACAGGCATTGTACTATTCAACCGATATGGGCACGATTGGAATTATTGTTTTGATAGGAAGGAAGTCAAAGATCATGGGGAAGGCGGAATGATTGTAGGGTATCAGCTGAAAGATGGGGATAAGGTAGTAATTGTAGAAGATGCGATTACATCAGGAAAAGCCTTAAGAGAAGCCATGAGTAAGATGAAGCAAGTGGCAGATGTAAGAGTTACAGATATGGTTATTTCAGTAGATAGAATGGAGGTTGGAAATTCAAATTTATCCGCAGTGATGGAAGTTGAAGAAGAATATGGTATAAGAGTTCATTCTATTGTAACGATTCATGATATTATTTCAGCAATTGAAAATGGTGTTGTTCCAGGAGTAGAGCATTTAGAGAAAATGAAAAGGTATCGGGAAGAATATGGAGTGAAATAGCTTAGAAAACCAGGCAAAACAGTGATGAAGGGAGATATTCTATGAAAATGGAAAAGGATGTAATCGTGGCATGTGATTTTAACAGTAAAGCGGATGTGATTAAGTTCCTTTCAATGTTTGAGGGAGAAAGTTTATATATTAAAATTGGAATGGAATTATTTTATGCGGAGGGACCGGATATCATTAGTGAAATAAAACAAAGAGGGCATAAAGTATTCTTGGATTTGAAATTGCACGATATCCCCAATACTGTTAGGAAGACGATGAAAGTGCTAGCGAATCTTAATATTGATATGTGCAATGTTCATGCGTCTGGAACAATTGAGATGATGGAAGCAGCAATTCAAGGACTTACAAAGAAAGATGGGTCAAGACCAATCTTGGTAGCTGTTACGCAATTGACATCAACAAGCCAAGACAAAATGAGAAAAGACTTGTTAATCGAAAAGACTGTAGATGAGGTGGTTTTGCATTATGCTCAAAATGCTAAGATTGCAGGTCTTGATGGGGTTGTTTGTTCACCACAAGAAGCAAAGAAAATTCATGAATTTTGTGGGAAAGACTTTTTGACAATTACCCCAGGGGTGAGGTTTATGGATGAAGAAAAGGATGATCAAATCAGAGTCATGACTCCAGAGCAAGCCAAAGCAGAAGGTTCTGATTATATTGTTGTCGGACGACCAATTACAAATGCGGATAATCCTTTGAAAGCATATAGAAAATACGTAAAAGAATTTGTTGGATAGTGCAAGGTATTAATCAATGTAGAGCTAAAGGCGATTAATATTTAGTAGAAATATAGGACACTTAGGCTAAAAACCCAGGTGTTCTTTTTTTGTGTAAAATGGTGAATAGGTAGCAGATATTCACTTGGAAGGTTATATATGACAAATATAACCTCTGTGATGAATAATAATTGAATATACGTTTATATGGTTATATAATGAAGTATAATAACAGAAGTGAACGGCATTATATTTATTTATATAAGAGGAATTTATATGATAAAAGCTGTAATATTTGATATGTATGAAACGTTGATTACTCTTTTTGAGAGTCCATTGTATTTTGGAAGCCAAATGGCTTATGATGCTGGAATCCCAGAAGAGAAATTTCAAAATTCCTGGAGACCTACGGAACAAGACAGGACTATAGGGAAAAAAACATTTGAAGATGTATTAGAGGGAATACTTCGTGAAAATGAATGTTATTCTATACAACTTTTAAATGATATTGTTAAAAAAAGAAAAGCCGCAAAAAGAGAGTGTTTTAATCATCTTCATTCAGAGATAATTCCTTTATTGGAAATGCTAAAAAAGAAGGGGCTTTACATAGGTTTGATAAGTAATTGTTTTTCAGAAGAGGTAGAAGCAATCAAGGAAAGTAAACTCTATCCATATTTTGATATGGCTTACTTCTCATTTGAGCAAGGTGTTCAAAAGCCGGATGAAGAGATATTTATACGATGTATGAATGGTTTTAATGTAAAAGCAGAAGAGTGTTTATATGTAGGTGATGGAGGGAGCTTTGAATTGGAAACCGCTTCCAAATTGGGAATGACAGCAATTCAAGCTACATGGTATTTGAAGGAAGGAACGACACAACCTTCAAAGAGAAAAGAGGAGTTCATACAAGTTGAGAGTCCACTTGAAATATTGAAATACTTGCACGATAATCATATTTAATTAAGAGAGTTTCTATGGACAAGGTTATATTAGTTGGTATCGGAAGCACTATGTGTCAGCAAAAAGATGGAATACAAGGATTACGAAAATAAGTTTATGTGCTTGCGTAATATAGGCGTATAATTTATAATTATTTTATAATGCTTAATAAATATGATTGGTAATCGTTTGGAACAAGGATGAGGGGAATAATTTGAAGCAAAAGAAAAGAAAAAAAGTATGGTGTTATTAGGAGAACGTGATGAGGACGGAAAGCTAAAAACTCCGCATACGCGCTATGGAATAGTAAAAAATATTGGTTTCATTTTCCGGAAAATGTGGCAATATCGAAGGATATTAATATTGATGTACATATTTGGTGTGCTTACTCAGTCCGTCATGCGATATTTATGGAGCTATATTGGGAAATTTTTGATTGATATTGTGCAGGCGCAAGCAAATACGCCGGAGAAGGACTTACAGCCACTTTTACAGCTACTTCTTTTCACTACTTTGATAGAGATTGTCAGCATTGGTGGAAACACAATTATTCAAAATAGAGTACATTACCGATTTGATTATGTGCGTATGAAGTTAGTAACCGAGAAGAATGACAAGGTTCTTTCTATGAACTATCAGGTGCTGGAACAACCACATATTTTAGATTTGCATCAAAGAGCAAGTAATGCTACCGGAAGTGACTGGGGCGGCCTTGGCGGTATGATGAATAGAAGCTTCATTATGGGAGCGATGATAGTTACCATGATTGTGAGTGCGACAACCATTGTTGTATTAGATCCCAGATTGATTTTCGTACTATTTGTAGCGATGATGCTGAACTATGCGTCACAACGATGGTCAATTCACCAAGATAAAATTCATTTCTGGGATAAAACATCTCTCATTCGTAGAAAAATGAACTATTTGGAGCGCTGTACCCAGGATTTTGATTATGCCAAAGATATTCGCTTGTTTTCGATGAAACCGTGGTTATTAGAGAAACAAGCAAAAGAATTAGGGGAATATGAGAGAAAGTATCACAAAAGCAGGAACTTTTGGTTGAGACATTCCTTCATTTACAGTTCCACTAGTTTGATTTCTGCATCTGTAATGTATTACATTTTGATTACCCAGGTGTTGAAGGAAAATATATCCATCGGTGATTTTACATTATATCTTGGACTTTGTAGTGCCTTTTCTTCGGCATTATCTCAATTCTATGAAAACTTTGGCTATATACAGCAAGACTCTATGAGGACAGATGATTATAGAACCTTTATGGATTTTAAGGTTGATGAAGAAGGCGAATACCTGGACATTGCTTCATTAGGATCAGAATATAATTTCGAATTCAGGAATGTTTCTTTTAGGTATGAAGGTGCAGAGGATGATACATTAAAGAATTTGAACCTTTCCTTTCCGGCAGGGCAAACCAAGGAAGATGAGAATTCAATTATTGTAATATTAAAAAAGGTAGGCGTGTATGAGAAACTAGCGTCTCTAAAAAATGGAATAGATACTACTATTTTCAAGCATTTTGATGAAGAAGGGATTGAACCTTCTGGAGGTGAACAACAAAAGCTGGCTATTGCAAGAGCACTCTATAAAGACGCCCCAGTGGTTATCTTAGATGAACCGACCGCAGCTTTAGACCCAATTGCAGAATACGAAATTTATCGCCAATTTGAGGATTTGGTCAAAGGAAAAACAGCCATTTACATTTCACACAGACTTTCCAGCTGTCAGTTCTGTGATAAAATTGCAGTTCTTGCAGAAGGAATAGTGAAAGAGTATGGCACACACTTGGAACTTGTAAACAAAAAGGATGGTATATATGCTGAAATGTTTGCCGCACAAGCCCAGTATTATGTGGGTTAATCAGGGTTTGAAACAAAACATTGTAGTGACTATGTGGTGAAGTATTTGTGATTATGGAGGCGTGGGGATAGGAATGAATGCAAAAAACGGAAAGATTTACAACAATTATTTTGAACGGGCAGGTGCATTCTATGCATCGACCTGTGCACCTAGGGAAGAAGGTGACGGCAAAGCAGACGTAAGAGAGATCATGCTAACAATTTATGGTGCGTTTGCCCAAAAGAGTGAGGAGATTGGCTTAAAAACTAATCCAGATGTTTTTTTTAATCCATGGGAGCCACAGAAGGGCAGAGAGAAGGATGTGAAGCTTATTCGTGGTGCTAATGAAAAGATAATGGAATTTCAGGATATGCTTCTTTCATTTATGGAGCTTTCTACATGGAAAGATAACGGTCTGTATGTTGATGCAGATCAGTTCATGCCGAAGAAGATCTTTTTCAAGGTTCTGGATGCTGCAGGTATTACTTATACCAAAGGAACTCAAACCAGCATTATTTTGGAGAAAGAATGTGCTATGGCATTCAAGGAGTTGGCTGAGCATACGATTGCCCTTGGAACGAGTGAAGAGGGGAAGGTAAACCATAGTGTTGCCGCCTTCTATTTTAGCAGAGCAGTATTCGATGATAAAAAGGACTGGCTTGCTGATGACTTTGATGAGATCATGGGTGCAAAAGGATATCTTGCCGAATTATGTAAAACACTGGAGAAAATGGGATTTCGAAGAGAGATCCTGCTTGATGGAAGATATTTTTCACTTAATTATCTAAAAGATTTTGGAAAAAAGCCAGAACCTCTGAAGAGAGCATTTGGAGAAAGAACGAGATTAGGCATTGAGATCAGTTATGAAGATATTTGCATCAATCCGGCATTACTTTCCCTGCGCATGCCTTATTATGTAGATGTTCTGAACAATGCGGACCGGTTGACTAATGAAGTCAGATTGTTTACGTTAAGTAATACAAAGACCTGCGATGGCTGCCGGTATTGTGTGCAGACAGATAAAACAGGCAAAAGACCGCTTGCGAATATATCTGTAGGTGGTGTAAAGAAATGTCCTTATTATCCTGCTTTTTCCTATAGATTCATTGAAATGGACAAGTCGCTTGAGGAAAACATTATCAATTTTTTAGAAGATGTAGAGCAGATATATGAGAAGCGCGGATAATAATAGAACAAGAATTTTAACTTTATTATAAAAATATATAGTAATTTATGTTGACACTTCATGCCCTCCGATGTATCATCTTGATATATGGGAGGTCTTGATATGAGACAAAAAATTAGAAAACTATTACTACTAATATCTTTACTATTGTTTCCTGTAACAATGTGGTATTTTTCACCGGCAATTATTTCAATGGCGATGGCAGAACATGTGATGAACGGCAGTTTTTTTGTGTTCATGGCTATGCTGCTTTTATCACCAATCTTATCGCGAGTATTTTGTGGATTTCTTTGTCCTGCAGGAGGATTGCAAGCGTGTCTCGTGAGTGTAAACGATAAGCCGAGTAAGCAGGGAAAAAGAAATGCAATTAAGTATGTGATTTTTACTGTTTGGATTGTGGCGCTGATCATTCTGTATTGTTTGGGAAAAGGAAAGGCAAAGATAGATTTCTTTTATATGACTGATCATGGTGTGTCGGTGACGGGGGTGTATAACTATATTACATATTATGGTGTACTTCTTATTTTAGTATTACCGGCAATCTTGCATGGAAAGCATGCAACCTGTCATTATATATGCTGGATGGCACCCTTTATGATTTTGGGTAGTAAGGTTGGAAGACTCCTGCATTTACCGCAATTGCATGTCGAGGCTGACAAGGATAAATGTATCTCATGCAAGAAATGTAATAGCGTCTGTCCCATGGGCCTTGATGTTGAGAACATGGTACATAAACAAAGAGGATGTATTCATACGGAGTGCATTCAGTGTGGCTCATGTGTAGATGATTGCCCTAAAAACGTGCTTACATATACTATGAAATCAATAAAAACACCGGAGAAATAGATTATGGCTAATGATAAAAGAATGGATTGCGTTATATTAGGACTTTTAAGTCACGAACCATTAACAGGTTATGACATTAAGAAAAGAATTGACGAATCCCTAAGTTTCTTCTGGAACGGTAGCTACGGAAGCATATATCCTACACTTTCCAAATTAACAGAAAGTGGATATGTAATAAAAAATGAAGCTAATGATAATGGAAGAGATAAGTTGATGTATTCTATAACGGATGCAGGCAAGGATGTTCTTTTGAAATGGCTTAAGGGACCGGTGATTAAGGATGAACTTCGCTACGAAACGCTTCTTAAGCTTTTCTTTGGAGGAGAACTGGGAAAGCAAGGTACACTTGAGCATATTAAAAGATTTGAAGATAAGATAAAGTTGGAACTTTGTACACTGCAAATGTATGAAGAAAATCTAAGACGTGTACTTGATGAAGCGGATCATAAGTACTACTTACTGACAGTGATGTTTGGAATTGAGACATATAAGGGATATTTAAAATGGTGTGATAATGCCAGGAAATTATTGGAGGAATGATGAAAACTTTAGTTGTTTATTATTCACTTGAAGGTAATACAAAAGAAGCAGCAGAAACGATAGCGAAAGAACTGTCTGCTGATCTATTAAGATTAGTTCCAGTTAAAGATACTACTAAGGAGAGAAATTTTAAGTTCATGATTGGTGGCATGAAAGCAACATTTGGAATGGGAACAAAACTTGAAGCGTATGACTTTAATAGGAACGAATACGATCAGATTATTTTGGGAACTCCTGTGTGGGCCAGTAAACCTTCACTTGCAGTAAATCAGTTTCTTAAAGAGACGAGTAATCTTGATAAAATCACAGGAGTATTTACTTGTTCCGGTGGTGGAGACAATGATAAGTGTATTATGGTATTAAAAAAGAAGATTAAGAATCTTAAAAATGAAGTCGCTCTTGCGGATAAGAATAATAAGGAGCTGGCTGCCAAGAACGAGGAAAAGCTGTCTGGCTTTATTAAAGCAGTAAAAGAATTAAGATAGGTGGCTTTTTGAGAGTTAATGTTTCCTAGATAACCGGTCTATTATGATTAAGATTAAAGGTTGTGCGATGATAATAAAGCTGCCTAACCAGAATAATATAATCAACGGTTTTGTAATGTATGGAATCATCAAATCCCCCTGCTGTAATGTAAGCATTTGAGAGCTTTGTATTAATAAATCCTTTGTAGGCAGTGATTTAATCAACATGTCGCCTTTAGTAAGTTCCGTGACAGGTATGTTAAGACCTTCAATTTCGATAATCTTACTGACAGCAGGGTTAACTATGATATAGGCCTTTGTTCCAAGTGACGATGAGGAAATTGCTCCAATTATTAATAACACAACACCAATATGACATAGATAATAGTTACGGCGTTTTGTTCTAAACCCACATACTAACCATAAAGAAAGTGGCATAAAAACAAGCCATATCAATAACAGCCACCAGACTTCTGCGGTATGGAAAAGAATTATGATTCCGATGATTAGTACGGTACTGCCGACTATCATTAAGGTGCTTTTGCGCTTTAGCCATTCCTTATCCAGTAACAATAGATTAAAGCTATATATCAGTACAAAGGCGATGCTGACCAGGGCGTAATAGCTGATTGGAGTATCATATTTAAATATGATTGGGGATATTGTTCCAAGAAAGATTAGTCCGGCATAAATATTTATGCTGTTGTGCATAAAGAGGCTGGAAAATTTGTTTAAACCATTTATTAGCTTCACAGTATGCCTTTTTCGAAAAGAGGTTATGGCGAGGAATAAAATAACAGCAAGAATAAAAGTGGTTATTATTCCGGTAACTATTATATTTCCCTGTGCATATGCATGTGATGACTGATCTTTTAATATACCACTACGTGCCAGAAACACACCAAAGCACGCAACTGTAAATGGTATAAAACAAACTGCTCCAAAATTGTATCTTTTTTGGTGAAGGAAACTGCATATTATCAACCATGGAACAAGTGCTGCATTTTCAATCGGATCCCATGCCCAGTATCCGCCCCATCCCAGTGCACGATATGCCCATATACTTCCGGAAAAAATTCCCAATCCCAGAAAAAACCAACTGATTCGTAACCAAGTAATGATTAGATCAAAAGCATCAGGTTCACTGCTGTTTTTCAATGAGGGGAAAAGAGAAAACAATACTGCCATGGCACTATAAGAAATAAAAACCAAGGGGGGATGAACAACCATCCAAGGATCTTTTAATGCAGCAGTTAATCCCAATCCATCAGAGAACATGAACTCCGTTTTTGCAAATGGTTGAGTGATAAGACACATTAAAAAAATACAAAAACTGATTGCAGAATAAATACCAAATGATTTCTGTCTCCCCGAGCCCTTTAATCGCAGTACAAAAAAGCCCATAATTCCAAGAATAAGTGCCCATAGCAGAAAAGAACCCTCCTGTCCGGACCATAGTGATGAAATCCTATAAATCAAGGCGGTGTCCAGACTAGAATGACTATAGACATACTGAAACTCAAACCTTGATGATATGAGGTAAGTAATCATCAGTAGTACGGATATCGTAATCGACAGAACGGTTAAGCACCATAGAATATAAGCAAGCGTCCTAATCCGTTTCGAAACACAGAACAAAGATAATAAGGAAGAACTGCCACATAGGATTACTGCCAACAATAACAGAATATTTTCCACTTAATAAACTCCTTATCTATAACAAAATTTTTATTCTGTCTGATGAATCATCCCGTTTCCTTCATGACAAACGGAACACTTTTCAATGAATCCTGCAAAACCTTGTAAACTGATAGGCAGGAGATTATCCTTTGGATTTTGTGAGGTCCATTCTGCGTGAGGGCTATTGTGGCAAGATTCACAAAGAATAAACCCATTCATTTCAGTATAAGAATTCATTAGATAGGAGTTGCTGTAAAGTAACCCATTATTCACACCATATTTTTCTTTATGACAATTGCTACAGTTTGGTTCCTGAAGCCAAGCCTCCCGACCTTGGGACTGTGAAACAGCAATATTTGTCATATCACCATGACATTTGGAATTAACACAACTAATTCCACTCATTGACATGATACCTCGGTAACATTGTGAGACTGGACCGGGATGGCAACTATAACATTCCGGTTCTATTTTGCTTTGAGACATTTTGTTTGCATGAAATCCATGGATGGCTTGTGAAAGAGGTAGGACATCAGCTGTTTGCTGGGCAGATAAGATATTATCCTGGTGGCATTCTGAGCATTGGTATCGTCGGCCTGCTGCCAATTGAGCCACTAGATTTGTATTAGACAGCAGGTCATGTGCTTTTAGTATGTTTAAATTTGTCTCGTTGGTACCGTGGCAAATACTGCAATTCATCTCATCTGAGACAGGTACCACAACATTTTCTATTTTTGCCAGTTCTTTGCCTGTTTTACTATCCGTTACAGTAATTACTGCAATTTGATAGGGATTGAGTTCTGTACTTCCATCATTGTAAGGTGTTATTGGTATTGCAGTTACCTCATAATATTTTTTATCTTCCGACAGGCTCATGCTACCGGACATACCGTTACCGGTAATACCAATATTTGGCGGAATATGATAGCCATAATCCTCAGCATATTCCCAAAAATTTACTTTGTCAGCGGAAGTAGTATTGTCAATGATCTGATAACTGACCTCAATACCTGATCGAACTAACGTAGCCTCACTACCTTCATTCTTGAATACTTGTACTTTAAGGTCGTTTCCAGGAGGAAGAAGCATAAAGCCAGAATAATCTGGGTAATAACAATGCATTCCCAAACTATTTGCTGCAAGGATCACATATTTTGTACTTTGCTGCATGGAAGAGGTTTGTGAAGCCTCTTTCGTGGAAAAGAAGTGCGTTAAGACGAGGATTAACCCCAAACAGGTAAGTAAACATATAAAATCATATATGATAGTCTTTTTTTTAATAAAAATAGTGTGAGTTTTTTTTATCAAATTTTGCACTCCTGCTATTACCTTGTTAATAATTATTCATTTTACACAGATTTATAACCGGATTAATTGATATATTAATTCATATACGCGGAAGAAAAGAAAGCTTATGACAGATATTTTCAGAATATTTGAATTTTGCTAAGATGGGAGAATAGAAAACATGAGAGAACTTATCATACCTCAAAAGATTATTGTAGGTGACACTGTAGCATTTATTTCACTGTCCGGAGGCCGTGCCGGCGATGTGGATATGCGTTCCCGCTATGAATTGGGGAAAAGAAGGTTTGAAGAGACATATCATGTAAAGGTTATAGAGACTCCCAATGCTCTTGCGGGAAATGAATATCTGTATAATCACCCAGAAAAACGTGCAGAGGATCTTATGTGGGCTCTCAAGAATCCCGAGGTACGAGCAATTATCTGCAATATGGGCGGTGACGATTCCTACAGAGTTCTTCCATTTATTGATACCCAGGTGATTCATGATAATCCTAAGGCGTTTATGGGGTATTCAGATATTGCTACCTGGATGGCGGTTTTTGCATATGCGGGAGTAAGAGCTTATTATGGACCGAATGTGCTGACACCGATTGCACAACCGGGTTCATTTGATGATTATACGAAAGAAGCAATACGAAGAACTCTGTTCGAAACAGAAGTAATAGGTGAAGTGAAGCCCAGCGAGGCATTTACACCGATTGAATGGAATGATAAGATTAAGCCTAACAAGATAAAGTGGACTAAGAACGATGGATATAGAATCGTTCAGGGAACAGGAGTGAAGCAGGGCAGGGTATTTTGCGTATGCGGTGGCCCGCTCCAACAGATTATGGGAACAAAGTATTTTCCTGATCCGGATTTCTTCGAGGGTACCTTTATAGCCATTGAGCATGGTTCGCCTTACGGCACGGCTTTGGCAGGGCTCCATTGCCTGCGTTCTTTTGCAGCTGCCGGAGCATTTGATAAAGCTGCCGGTATCATTACTGGTAAAATGGAGGATTATCCCAGATCTATTTTACAAAAGGTGATAAATCAGGAAGTCCATCGCGAAGATATGGTAATCTTAGAAAATGTGGATTTTGTGCATCACACACCTATGACGGTATTGCCCATGGGAGCGTTGTGTGAGATAGATTGTGATAATGCAAAATTCTCAATTCTCGAATCCGGCGTAAGGAGTTAACAATGAACATTGAATCTGTTACTATCGTATTTTTCAGTGGTACCGGCGGTACAAGGCGTTAGCAATGTGAAAGAGACTACTGTGAGGGGGAAGAAAAAATGAAGAGAAGAAGTTTAAGAGGAGTATGTGTACTATTGGTTATAAGTGTTTGTGCTCTGGGAATGACAGGATGTCAGGCGGCAAAAAATCAGCAGGCAAATGAGACTGTTCCAGAAATTGTGAATGGTACAGAACAGTCAGAAGCGAAAATAGAGGATTTTGATACCTGGAATATTTATTCATCGGAATACCTGACAGAATTGAAAGATACATATCAGTTAGAGGACCTGACAAAATACTGTAAGTCGGATTTTGATAAAGTTGAGACAATAACAAAATGGGTTTCTGGTTTATGGAGTCATAATGGAGAAAATCAACCGGAGCAGGACGACCCATTGTATATTTTAGATCAAGTTATAAATAACGGACAACAATATCGTTGTGTGGAATATGGAGTTGTAATCGATGCCTGTTTACAAGCTCTTGGAATGTACAGCCGCAAACTTAGCATGAAGATGGAAGAGGCTGAAACCATAGAAAGTGGTGCAGGTCATGTAGGATGTGAAGTGTTCTTGAATGATCTTCAGAAATGGGTTTTTATTGACGGACAGTGGGGTGCAATCCCTATGCTTGGTGATACACCATTAAACGCATATGAATATGGACAGGCAATCCGTAATCAGAATTCAGACCTTCATATTGACTGGGTAAACAATGTATATAACTCACCAGACAGTACTTATTTTGATTGGATTAAGCCTTATTTATTCTACCTAAATGTAACTTATGTAGGTACGGACGGAAACAAAAAGGCTATTATGTATGTTCCTGAATCAGGGAAAGAAATAACTATTTTTCAGAAGAAATATCCAATCGAGATGGATCACTATACAAGAGACGTTAAGGAGTTTTATTTGGGACAAGAGGAGATCATTGAGTAAAAAATAGCTTTATCCGGTATTTTGCATTATTCCGATAGTACTGAAATATTGTTCCGATGGCGTTGATATTATTCCAATTAGGGGGTATACTTCTTTTGAAAAGAGGGTGTAAATCTATGTATATAACAGTAAAAGAAGCCTCTGAGAAATGGGGTATTTCAGATAGAAGAGTACGTATATTGTGTTCAGAAGATAGAATTCCGGGAGTTACTCGTGAAGGACGCAGCTGGATGATTCCGGCAGAGGCAAAAAAGCCAGAGGATGGACGATTTAAAACAACAGATAGTCTGTTTGATAATATTGACAGAAAGAAAGTGGAACTAGATTCCAGACGCCCTTTGACAGAGGGTGAAGTAGAACGGCTGACAGAAGAGTTTGTTGTAGAATACACATATAATTCCAATGCGATTGAGGGTAATAAACTGACTTTGCGCGAAACGGATATGGTACTGCGTGGATTGACGATTGACAGGAAGCCTTTGAAAGATCACATGGAAGCAGTGGGACATAAAGAAGCTTATGATTTTGTACGTGACTTGGTAAAAGACCAGGCACCATTATCGGAAAGTGTCATGAAACAGATTCATTATCTTGTATTGGCAGATAAAAAAGATGATCGTGGTGTTTACAGAAGAGTACCTGTTAGGATTATGGGGGCAAAAAATGAACCAGTGCAACCATATCTAATTCAGCCTAAGATGGAGCAGCTGCTGGAATCTTATAGAAATAGTACAGAGCATATTATCCTTAAGCTCGCACGGTTTCATATTGAATTTGAGGGGATTCATCCTTTCATTGATGGAAACGGAAGAACAGGAAGACTACTGGTGAATATGGAATTAATGAAGGCTGGATATCCACCGATTGATATTAAGTTTACAAACCGGATGGCCTATTACAATGCTTTTGACGAATATCATGTAAAACATAATCTTGATACAATGGTGAAGTTGTTCGCAGGATATGTAAATGCACGGCTGGATTATTATCTGACGATGTTAGAGGGGTAAAACTACAGAGGAAGTGACTATTGGGTGTGTATCGTGAAGGGAGAAAATCAATGAGATATCAAGGTAAGTGGGCCGAGCAGATGATTCAACTGCAACAGGCCGATGGAAAATGGGGGCATTTCCATTCCCTATCGGCAAATTCCGGCTCGCCTATTACAACAGAACAGGCTCTCCGGCGCCTGGAATGTCTCGGCTACACGATTGAAGACGACTGCATACAAAAGGCAGTAGGTTATTTAAATGATTGTCTGTCTGGAAAAAAACAGATTCCTGATCGTCGCGAAAAGCATACCGACTGGGATGCGTTTATCAATTTGATGTTGGCAACCTGGATCAGGCGATTTACCGATGAAAATGTATTAGCTAATCAGATTGCGGAAAAGTGGACTTACATCGTTTCATCCTGTTTTGAAACAGGAGTTTTTGACAGGAAACGATATTCATCTCTTTTTTTGGAGGTTTTTGGAGTCATTTCCCGTAAAGACAGCTTGTTTGATATTGAGCACTTCTACATTGTCTCCATTCTCCAAAACTGTCTCGACAGCCGTACGGAAGATCTGTTTACATCTTATTTGCTAAACTATCCATTGGGCATATATTATGTGTATGATAGGTGTCTTTCGGAACTTCCCCCCATTTTTGAAAGCAAACAGGCAAGCCGGTATTTAGGTGCGGTGGAAATGTTGGCAAAGTATCAGCAGGCACACGAAAAACTGGGCTTTGTTGCAGAATGGCTCAACAATAACAGAAATGAAAATGGAAAATGGGACATGGGAAGCATAGTCAATGACAAAATCTATTTCCCTTTGTCAGATAGTTGGAGAAATAAAGAAACTCGAGAAGCCGACTGCACTGTAAGAATCGAAGCGTTACTTACGGAAATAAAGTCTTTTTTATAGAGTATAAAAGTTGAGAAAAATGGTAATCTGTGTTATAAATATATATAGAAATTCAAAAGAAATTCTGAAATCAATCAAGTAGGAGGTAGCTATATGGATAAATATGTATGTGTATGCGGTTATGTTTATGACCCAGAAGTAGGTGATCCGGATCAGGGAATTGCGCCGGGGACACCATTTGAATCAATCCCAGAGGATTGGGTATGTCCGTTATGTGGATTAGCAAAGGATATGTTTCAAAAAGAGGATAATTAAGAGAATAAATTAGGAAACACGAAGGGAGATTCCAATGTTTTGTTATATATGTGGAACTGAAATAAAAGAAGTAATTGTTTGTGATATTGTGCTGGTGAATGGAAAGTATCATTATGAAGAAGTGGTAGCACCGATATTATTTAGTGAGGAGTTTGATTTTAAAGCAGGAAAGATATTTGACTTTGAATTCTTCAAAAAAGCAATTGCGAAAAAACATTTATGTCAACCAGATGAGGTACAGACTAAGTATATTGATGCAATAGAAATTCCTGCAACTGTTTATTATGAATTGGATAAGCAGGACAAGGATTTGGGTTGTCGTTGTCCAGTTTGCGAAGATTTTATGTAAGAAGTAATGGTAAGCCAAACTGTAATCAATATCACATAATCATATCATTATATTAACTAGAATCCTCCTTTGTGGTATCAATAAGGTCATAAGACCACGATGCCTGCTTAAGGGGGATTTTTTAACTAATAATACGAGATGCCTATAAACGTAATAAACATTATTATATGGAGGTATGGTATGAAAAGACGATTGAGAACCATGGACGGAAATGAGGCGGCAGCTCATGTTTCTTATGCCTATTCCGAGGTGGCGGCAATTTACCCGATTACGCCTTCTTCACCAATGGCTGCACATGTTGACGAGTGGTCAACAGCAGGCAGGGAAAATATATTTGGACAACGTGTTCATCTTTCAGAAATGCAGTCGGAAGCAGGAGCAGCAGGTGCTGTGCATGGTTCGCTTGCAGCGGGGGCACTCACTACGACATTTACGGCTTCTCAGGGACTGCTTCTCATGATTCCAAACATGTATAAGATGGCAGGTGAATTGCTTCCAGCAGTATTTGATGTTTCATCAAGGACAATTGCATCTCATGCACTTTCCATTTTTGGAGATCATCAGGATGTCTATGCCTGTAGACAAACAGGATTTGCAATGCTATGTTCTTCCAGTGTACAGGAGGTAATGGATTTAACACCGGTATCGCACTGTGCAGCAATGAAGGGAAGGGTACCATTTGTAAACTTTTTTGACGGATTTCGCACGTCTCATGAATACCAGAAAGTTGAAACATGGGATTATGAGGATTTGAAAGACCTGATAGACATGGATGCAATAAAGGCTTTTCGTCAACGTGCTTTGAATCCGGAGCATCCATGTGAAAGAGGAAGTGTTCAGCAGCCGGATATCTTCTTTCAGGCCAGGGAGGCGTCAAACAGATACTATGATGCACTTCCCGCAGTCGTTGAAGATTATATGAATCAGATCAATCAGAAGATTGGGACCAATTATGGCCTGTTTAACTACTATGGAGCAAGAGATGCAGAAAAGATTATCATTGCAATGGGTTCTGTATGCGAGACAATTGAAGAAACAATTGATTATCTGATGAAACAAGGTGAAAAGGTTGGGCTGGTTAAGGTACGTCTCTATCGACCCTTTTCTGTTGCACATTTATGTAAGGTAATTCCGGACAGCGTAAAAGAAATTACAGTACTTGACAGGACAAAAGAACCAGGCTCAGTGGGAGAACCGTTATTTCTAGATGTTTTAGCAGCACTACATGGGAGTAAGTTTGAAAAGGTAAAAATCTATTCCGGCCGTTATGGAATCAGTTCTAAGGATACAACACCGGGACAGATTCTTGCAGTCTACAAAAATACAGAGAAAAAGCGTTTCACAATTGGGATTACAGATGATGTGACAAATCTTTCATTACACGTGAATCAAGAACCAGATACTGCGCCAAAGGATATGATGAGCTGCAAATTCTGGGGGCTAGGAGCAGATGGAACTGTTGGAGCCAATAAAAACTCAGTAAAAATCATAGGAGAGAATACAGATTTATATGTTCAGGCTTATTTTGCTTATGATTCAAAAAAATCAGGTGGTGTGACAATTTCTCATCTGCGCTTTGGAAAAGAAAAGATTCGTTCTACATACTTGATCAAAAAGGCTGATTTTGTAGCCTGCCATAATCAGGCCTATGTACGCTTGTACAATATGGTTCAGGATTTAAAGGATGGAGGAGTCTTTTTATTGAATTGTCAGTGGGAGGGAGAGGAACTTGCGCAGAACCTTCCGGGTCAGGTAAAGAAGTACATTGCAGATCATAAGATCCGCTTTTATGTCATAAACGGGATAAAAATAGGAAAAGAAGTTGGTCTGGGTGGACGTATTAATACTATTTTACAAGCTGCATTTTTTAAACTTTCCGGGGTGATACCGGCAGAAGAAGCGATTGGCTATATGAAAGAAGCTGCAGAAAAAACCTATGCACAAAAAGGGTCTGCGGTTGTCCATATGAATTATGAAGCAATTGACCGGGGAACCACAGGGGTTGTAGAAGTCATTGTTCCTGAAGAGTGGAAAAATTCCAAGGAGGAATGTCTTTTGCCACCGGTTTCGGAGAAGAACCGGGATGGAAGAAGTTTAAACCGAAAAGAAGCAGTTGATTTTGCAAACAATATTCAAATACCAATCACTACGCAGGAAGGTGATCAGCTTGAGGTTTCCAAGTTTATTGAATATGTAGATGGAACTACACCATCAGGAACTTCGGCTTTTGAACGAAGAGGTGTAGCTGTAGATGTTCCGGTCTGGGTTCCGGAAAATTGCGTACAGTGTAATCAATGTGCATTTGTTTGTCCGCATGCTGTGATTCGGCCGATTGCTCTCACAGAAGAAGATAAATCTTTGGCTCCGGATGGAACTGTTACAACTCCTATGCTTGGTTTCCCCAATCTGTCCTTTGGGACAATTGTTTCAACGGAGGATTGTATGGGATGTGGATCCTGCGCGAATGTCTGTCCAGGAAAACAAGGTAAGAAAGCATTGGTTATGACACCACATGAGCAGGTTGATAAACGGCAGCAGAAAGCGTTTGACTGGTGCAAAACATTGCCACAAAAGCCAGAACTGTTTGAAAAGTTCAAAGTAGAATCGGTAAAAGGTAGTCAGTTTAAGAAACCATTGTTAGAGTTCTCCGGTGCATGTGGAGGATGTGGAGAAACACCATATGCGAAGCTAGTGACTCATTTATTTGGGGAAAGACTCATGATTGCAAATGCAACTGGCTGTTCTTCTATCTGGGGAAATTCCTCACCATCTACGCCTTATACAGTAAATAATGAAGGCAGAGGTCCAGTGTGGTCCAATTCTCTCTTTGAAGATAATGCAGAATTTGGATATGGAATGAAAATGGCCCAGGATATTCGTAGAGATCATATTCGCCATAAAGTAGAAGAACTTGTTGAGCAAACCCAAAATGAGACAGTTAAACAAGCATGTAACAAATATCTTGATACATTCTACATTGGAAACGAGAATATAACAGCATCCGATGAATTGGTTCGTGTGTTAATGGATACAATTGGGAGTGAAGATGGAGCAAAAGCTTCAGAAATAATTAGAGATAAAGATATCTTATCTAAAAAGTCACAGTGGATTATAGGTGGAGATGGTTGGGCCTATGATATTGGATTTTCGGGATTGGATCATGTTTTTGCATCGGGAGAGGATGTGAATATCCTAGTGCTGGATACCGAGGTGTATTCTAATACTGGAGGACAGGCATCTAAAGCTACGCAGATGGGTGCAACAGCAGAATTCGCCAGCAATGGAAAAGCGCTAAAAAAGAAAAATCTTGCAGCCATTGCGATGAGTTATGAAAATGTTTATGTGGCACAGGTTTCCATGGGAGCAAATAGTTTCCAATGTGTAAAGGCTTTTAGTGAAGCGGAGAGTTATCATGGAACCTCCATCATTATTGCATATGCCCCTTGTATTCTTCATGGTATTTCAGGTGGAATGGCATATTCACAGACTGAAGAAAAGAGAGCAGTGGAATGTGGATACTGGAATATCTTCCGCTTTGATCCACGGCTGAGAGATCAGGGGAAAAATGCATTTATGCTGGATTCTCAGAAGCCAAAGCTGGATTATAAAGAATTCCTGGCTGGGGAAGTCAGGTTTAATGCGTTGGCACGCTCCAATCCCAAACGCGCTATGGAGCTTTTTGAGAAGGCAGAGAGAAATGCCATGAAACGATTTGAAAGTTTAGAAAAACTGGCGGCCATGGAATAAAACAAATAGAAATAGGGGGTAAGTCATGTACTGTACAAGAAAAGTGAAGGAAGACCTGATATGGGTAGGAGGAAATGATCGAAGATTAGCTCTTTTTGAGGGGGTATATTCGGTTCCGCATGGAGTTTCTTATAATTCTTATTTATTGATAGATGAAAAGACGGTTCTTTTTGATACAGTAGATAAGGCAGTAGGTAAAATATTTTTTGAAAATCTAGAGCATGAGTTGAATGGAAGGAAACTGGATTATGTGGTTGTACATCATATGGAGCCGGATCATTCTGCAACGCTTAGTGAATTGCTTCTGAAATATCCGGATGTACAGGTAGTTTGTAATTCGAAAACTCAGACCATGATTAAGAATTTCACGAGTCAGGATGTTTCAGGATATATAGTTAAAGAAAAGGATAGCTTGTGTACTGGGAAGCATACGTTTCGTTTTTTTATGGCGCCGATGGTTCACTGGCCAGAAGTTATGGTTACATTTGACGAAACAGATAAGACGCTGTTTTCTGCAGATGCATTTGGAACCTTCGGAGCGCTTAATGGAGCTCTATTTGCGGATGAAGTGGATTTTGAACATGAGTATCTGGGCGAGGCACGTCGTTATTATGCTAATATAATCGGAAAATATGGGATGCAGGTTCAAATGCTTCTAAATAAGATGGAATCCTTAGACATCGAAATGATATGTCCGCTTCATGGATTCGTATGGCGAAAAGATCTGGAGTTTTATATTCAGAAATATAAATGTTGGAGCGGTTATATTCCGGAAGAGACATGTGTCATGATTCCATATGCATCTATTTATGGAAATACTGAAAATATTGCCGATATCATTTCTTGCAGATTACGGGATAAAGGAATAAAAACCGTGATGTTTGATGTTTCGGTAACACCGGCTTCCGACATCATTTCGGCTGCATTTCGGTACAGTCATATTATTTTTGCATCGGTAACCTATAATGCTGGTATTTTTGTGACCATGGAGGACTTAATGCGCGATATAAAGGCACATAATATACAAAATCGTACCATTGCATTTGTTCAGAATGGATCCTGGGCACCGGCGAGTGGCAGACTGATGAAGGAAATTCTCGCAGACTGTAAAAACATGACGGTGATAGAAGATACGATTACCGTTCAGTCTTCTGTCAAAATGGAGCAGGAGGCAGAAATAGAAGCTTTTGTGAATGCAGTAGCGTCTACTATTTTAGATATGTGACCCGAACTGGCAGGAGGTTTAACTCACCGGGGATAGATTAAAAAAATTCTATCTCCGGTAAAATTAACACTTGACTCTGACGTAACGTCATAGATTATAGTAGCAAATGTCAGGAGGAAAAGATGTATGAATGAAATGATGACTGTTCATGAAGTGAGCGAATTAACAGGAGTGAGTATACGCACTCTGCATTACTACGACGAGATAGGACTGTTAACTCCGTCGGTGACGACTGACGCAGGATACAGATTGTATGATGAAACAAGCCTGGAACGTCTGCAGGATATTATGCTTTTTCGTGAGCTGGAGTTTCCTCTTAAAGACATCAAGAAGATTATTGACAATCCTTCTTTTGATAAAAAGAAGGCCCTTGAGCAACAGATAGAGCTGCTGAAACTAAAGAGGGAGCACCTTGATGATCTGATTAAATTTGCCACTGAGTTAAAGACGAAAGGAGTTAACAGAATGAGTTTTAAAGCATTTGACACATCAAAGATTGATGAATATACCAAAGAAGCCAAGAAACGTTGGGGCAATACCGATGCGTTTAAGGAGTATGAGAAAAAGACCACAGGCACTACCGATGAGGATAAGAAAACCATGGGTGATGAACTTATGAAGATGTTCGCTGAGTTCGGTGAGCTAATGACCGCAGGAAAGAAGTCCGGGGATGCAGAGGTTCAGGCACAGGTTAAGAAGCTGCAGAATAAGATATCCGCAGACTGGTATAACTGCACGAACGAGATTCTTGCGGGACTTGGCCAGATGTATGCAGCCGGCGGTGAGATGACAGACAACATCGATACAGCGGGTGGCAATGGATGTGCTGAGTTTGTAGCTAAGGCAATTGAGATGTGGCTTATTTCTATAGACAGATTAATAGAAAAAGGTGTAAAGTAAAGAAAGTTCTGAATCATTGTTTGCTATGGCATATTTAGAGCAGGAAACATTTTTAATGGATGGGAGTAACCCCCATCCCCATTGGTTGGAGATAAGAAAATGGAAAGAAGAAAGTTATTATTAATGCTGGCAGCTGCCTCGGATTTTATAGCAGCAGTCTTGATGCTGCTGGAAGTGTTTTTGATGAATATATCTGCATGGATATTTCTGGCAATGTGTGTGCTGGTGCTTGGCTTAACAGGTGTTTATTTGTTTACGGTTAAGGAGCATAAGAAGTCGAAGTGTCTTATGACAGTTGTCGGTGCGTTTGTGGCATTGGCTATGTTTTTCTTTGGACTAATAAATCCGTATCTAAACAGTACGGTGTATAATGTTGACGCAAGTGTTATGTGTGAGGAAGCGGATTATAAACTGACTCAGAAGCAGGCTATGAAGGATCTGGATTACTGTTTCCACTATGTGAGAAAAGTACACCCCGCGCTGATGGATGAAGTGCCCGCCGAAATGCAGGCTAACTATGATGCTGCATATTCATACATAGGCCAAAGAACTGAAATCACAACTCTCGAGATGGCTACTTTGCTTGAGCCCATCGTGTCGGTCCTCGGGGACGCCCACACCTACGTGCGACCCGTGTATCCCACGTACCATTATATGAAGTACATTGAGGAACACAACAGACTTTTCGAGGACATTGTGGCAGTAAACGGAATTGAAATGGAGGACCTTTTGGAGCAGAACCGAAAGCTCTATAGTTTCGAATGCGAGTCAGGTGGTATAGACTGGCTTTGTCAAGATGTTTCATCCAAGGAAGGTCTTGCATACCTTGGAATTAGAACAGACGACGGCGTGGTATACACATATGAAACCGAAGAGGGTAAGTGGTACGACATAACCGTTTACACCGAAGATTATCTTTTATATGAGGATTACCTTGCATGTTATGAATGGGAAGAAAGTGATACTGTAGAAGAGACAAGCTTTGTAAGCTATGAGATTGACCTTGAACATAGTCTGGCGCTTCTATCACTTACATCCTGCGATTGTAACGACGAGTACCTTCAGTGCCTTAAGGCTATGTTTACTGAAGTAAAAGAAAATAACATACAAAACGTAGCTGTTGACGTAAGATACAATGGTGGCGGAAGCAGCCTTGTGTGCAACGAGCTTTTCAGATATCTTGACGTGGATTCCTATCAGGAAGTGGGTAGCAAGTGGCGCTTGGGCTTATGGCTTGTAAACATTCCGGGAAATGTTGTGAAGAACAATAAGCATAATGACCTTCTATTTTCCGGTGATTTCTATGTACTTACTTCAAGAGCAACCTTCAGTTCTGCCATGATGATGGCCGAGTATGCCAAGGACAATCAGTTCGGGACCATCATTGGAACTGCCTCCTCGAATGACCCCAACAGCTATGGCGACGTGGTGCACTTTACCATGCCCAATTCACATTTGTTTATGCAGGTCTCCTCGAAAAAGTGGATTCGTGTGGACCAAAATACAAACGAAAAGTATATTGAGCCCGATATTTCGTGCCCTGCATACCTTGCATATGATAAACTGATAGAGACAATAGAATCAAAAGAGGGGCAATAATAATCACATCTTCTTATGAATTTGATTGTAATAGAATATGTACTGTTGCATTATTCCTGCGTTCTCTCCATATTGTGGAAAAGGGCTGATGCCATTATACTGATTATCAATAGTACGCTTTATCCAGACGTCAATTGGCGCCAATGCTGTACGACCATAAGCAAAAAGGCAAACGCAATTTGAAACCTTATCACCAACGCCTTTAATAATTTTTAACATTTCAAATAATGAAAAATCACTCAGGGAACAAAGATCTGAAAGATTTATTTTGTTTGAGTAAACCAATGAGATTGCATCTTTTACATAGGAAGTTCTATATCCAAGTTTGCATTCATTCAAATCAGCATCTGTAGCAAAGGCCAGGGCATCACAATCGGGAAAACTATGTATAGTTTCATATTCAGTTGTAATAGGAGTGCCATATTTGGAAGCTAATAATTCAACAGATTGTTTTATGGCAGGTATTGTTTTCCTTTGAGAAATAATAAAGGTAATCAACATTTCCCAAGGATCCTGTCGCAAGATACGGATTCCATTACCTTCAGAAGCAGAAGTGATCATATAGGGATCCGAAGTTGGAATAGATGAGCGGATATTGCTGTAACATCTATCCAAATCGAAATAATTAGTCCAGAATGTTTTCCAAGTGTATGAATCACAGCTTACTTCGTAAAAGTGAGACTCGGTTTTGCGGATGTAGAGTATTTTATCAGTGCTGATAAAACGGAACATACCGTTTTCGAATTCTCTCACACGAAAACACTGACCGCTTA
This sequence comes from Lachnospiraceae bacterium, assembly GCA_035271185.1. Classification (GTDB taxonomy): domain Bacteria; phylum Bacillota; class Clostridia; order Lachnospirales; family Lachnospiraceae; genus Acetatifactor. The sequence goes on from DATERV010000192.1 coordinate 25,250, forward strand.
AGGCAACTTTTTTTAAATCAAAATCATCGTTAATGGAGACTTGCAATATTCATTCCTCCCATATATGCAAAGTTACATATATTATATCAGACAGATAACGGTTCAGAAAGATAATAAGTGAATTTCCTGAAATTACCTTGTATTGTTCCGATAACATTATATAAGGTTTCTTGATGAAACATTGAATACGATTTTTAATTAATGAGTATGGAGGAAGTATAAATGATTTTACATATTTTAAATCAATATGAATCGGGTATTAAAAATGGAGTTTATTATTTCGGCTTAAGAGAATATCCAGAGATTCAGAATTGGGAGTGGAATAGTATTATTGCCTTTTTAAGTTACGAAAAATCACAAGGGCGAACAACAGAAATTATTTGTGAAGATAATACTTTGCTTTTACTCATTAATCTGACAATGAGTAAAATTGATGGAACAGAGTATATTCCACCAGTCGAAGAATCAATTGAAAAGTTTGTTTATCATGCAACTAATGCTACAGCGGCAGGTCAAATTTTGGCATGTGGAAGTCTGCTTTCAGCTACAAAAGTTTATAAGAAAACTGGCGAAGAAATTGCATTGAATAGACGTGAAAGTGGATGGGAAGATTCTGCTGATTTTTATGAATATATAATGTTTGGATGGGGAGAACATTTGGTAGGTGATTATGTTGTTTTATGTGAGAACTGGCCAAATGAGGAAGATTTGAATGTTGGAAATTTTGATGCAGGAGTTCGGTTCTATTTTTTATATGAAGAATTATTAAGACATCCAGGCCATACATTTGACGGATATCATGTTATTAAGGTAAAAGAGGAAATAAAACTTTCGGATTATCTATTTGCATGTATTGTTCCAGAACAATATAAAAGTCAAATAGAAAAATCAATCCCACCAGAGTTATCAAAAAAAGTTTTTTATCTGTCGCAAAAAGGTATGACTTTAACAAACTGGAATTGTAAAGTAGTTGAATTTGTCAACAAGTTAAATTTGTCAACAAGTTAAATTAAAAGAGTTACCCCCAAAGGATGAATCATAAGGAATGGATGCTATATAGAGTATCAGCAGTAAGCTTGGACGCCACTTCAAAATGATATTTTACAATACCGAGATCAATCTGTGTCATCGGTTTATCATCAGTCGCTCTGAAAGTAACAGTAGTATCATTTTCATTGGCTTCTATCATGAAATGCTGCTTATTTAACCCTGTCGGCGCAAGCAGGGCAGCCTTCACACCATTAATAAACCAGTCTTTAGCACAGGGCTTACATACTGCTTCAAGGTTTTTTGATCTGTGAGCTTGGCCATTTGTTGCACCGTAACCAATCGCGATAACTCCTATCAGTTCTTCACCTGCTGCGACATCAGCAGTGGTTCCATTTCTATTATATGAACCTATAACCCAGCAGGTATTAAGCCCAAGTTGTTGAGCTTTGATCATGATTTTGGCTCCGTAATATCCACAGGCTTCATAATTTTCTTTTCCCTTTTTAATAACAAGAGCGATATAATTTTTAACACCCTTAAATCTTCCAAATGCAGGAATGATAGTTTTGAATGCTCCGGACTCCTCTGTGATCAGCTGCAAATGAAGCTTTCCTTTCTCATTGCATCTGCTTATCTCACAACGTAATTCATCAACAATATCTACTTCAATAGGTTTATCCAAATAATTCCTTACAGCATGTCTTGCTTTAATTGCTTCTAATTCTGTCATAATGATCCCTTTCCTATAGCTTTACTTTTTCAAACAATAGCTTTTCTGTTAATGCAGTCCAGTCGCCGTCATAATGAAATCCTTTCACATTGGCCATGGCAGCAAGTCCGTGGACGGAAGCCCACATAATAAGCATGTCGTTTCTTAATTGTGATTCATCGATATTAAAATTTGCCATTTCCATCTTCGCCCCTTTTTGAAAAACTGCAAAGGGGGAAAACGATCCATCACAAAGAATATCCGTCTCCGATATCTGTATTCCAAGATCTTGATTATCAAATAAAAATGTAAAATAATGAGGATTTGAAGCAAAAAACTTTACATAAGCGCATCCCATAGAAACCGTTACACTATTGCAGGGATTTTCTTCTATTGCATCACTTAAGACTTTTTCAAATTTGTCTGCTATAAAATTTCGCATAGCGGTAAAAAGATCATCAGCATTTTCAAAATGATTATAACAGGCCGTGGCAGAGACCCCCACTTCCCTGGCCAATTTCCGGAGTGAGAAATTGTGAGCCCCTTCCTCATGTATCAACTGAATCCCCCGAATAATCAAGGCTTCCTTCAGGTTGTTATGGTGATAAGGTTTTTGCTTTTTGCTCATAAATCACTCCTCGGTTCGATTGTTTATACACTCGATGTTAACATCTATTTATGTTATATATACTCCTAATGTTAACAGCTGTCAACATTATTATAATACTTGAATTTGATTTGACCTTTAATTTATATTTGTGCTGCAGGGCTATCTATGGCGCATAATTATTTATAATTAAAAATGAGGTTGAATTAAGTAATTGCTCTTGGTATCATATATAGTATCTAACATCAAACATAGGAGGAGTTTATTATATGAAGAAGTCGTCGGTAGTGGTTGCGTAGCAATGGCTATTGCAACATAAATTGAAATGGTTGTTATAGCCATTGTTGATCCTTATTTCTATAATTAGGAGGCAATCATGGGCTATAAAAAAGCAGAGGATGTTCTGCCTGAAAGAATTTTGAAGCTGGTTCAAAAATATGTTGATGGTGAAATAATCTATATTCCGAGAAAAGGGGAAAAGCGTAGCTGGGGATCAGAAACAAGATTAAGAGATAGCTTGAAAGAACGTAATGTGAGCATTTATAAGGAATACTTGCATGGGAAGTCTACCGAAGAACTGGCAGAGAGCTATTATCTTTCAAAAAAGAGCATTCAAAGAATTTTAAGAGAGTACACAAACCTCCATAGAATCGACTTAAATGAAACTATTTGGAGGACACAAAATTGAATAGAGAAAATAAAAGAAAGACCTATGAAAAGGGATACTATAAAACCCACGCTTGCAATGAGAGCTTTACCTGTAAAATATGTAGCAGGCCTGTTATACCGGGTGGTGCAGGAAGTGAGCATAGAAACCACTGTCCGAATTGTCTTTGCAGCCTGCATGTTGATATCACGCCAGGAGACCGCGAATCAGATTGCGGTGGTCACATGGAGCCAGTAGCAGTGTGGGTCAGAAAGAATGGTGAGTGGGCGATCATTCATAGATGCAAAATGTGTGGAGCATTTAGTTCTAATCGTATTGCGGCAGATGATAATCCAATGAAATTAATGTCCATTGCCATGAAGCCACTTTCTACGCCACCATTCCCGATTGAGAGAATTGATGAAATGACACGCATGATGGGCGGAGACGGACGAATATAATAGTATCTTAATAAAGAACGCTCGGGGCAGTGATGCTCCGGGCGTTCTTTCTGTTCTGTCTATCCTTCGATTACTATTCGGTGTTAAAATATAATAGATATGATGAACTAGGAAGATAGGTGTTATTTTATTGCTTACTGATCTTTTCCCATTATAATATATTCTATTGCTACATAAGGAATAGTTATAATTCCAGCCATAACAGATTCATACGATATATCTCCTGAATTCAGGCCATAAATTGTAACAAGATCATCCTCTAAAAATCTGTCTTCTCCTTCCTTTCGCTGATAAGAAGTATAAAGTATATCATCCCAATAAATTCCTCCTTCTTTCTTAGTTGCAATAAGCATTTCAACGTAACCATCGCCACCCTCAATTACTTGAATAATTCTACCAAAATATTTAGCATATGTTTCGGCATACTTTTCCGGATTTCTGGCTAGATCATCATATTTATAGCTTTCACAAGCTTGCTTGTATTGCAATTCCTTTTCGTCATCCGAAAGTTCATAAGTTTCTGTATCTAAAATACATCCACATACAGAGCATGTAAGTATTTTTTCCCCTGTAGTATCAAACGTTGCTTCTTTTGTTATAGTTAATGTACCTTCAGTATGATTTATTTTAGAAATACCTTTTTTTACTGTTTTACCACAACGTGAACATATTCCTGTTTGAGTACCAGGTGCAGTGCAAGATGCTATTTGCGTTATTGTCCATTCTTGAATATTATGTTTAAGTGATTCTCCTTGTGTTTCACCACATCTTGTACAATGTTTTGGTTCAGCGCAGGTGGTGTCTACCCACTTATGCAAACAGCAAGCAGTAGTACTTAAGCTTACTAACATTATAATGGTAATAATAATTATTTTGTTTTTCATACTATTTCCCCCATAAAGTACGTTTTTCTTAATAATATTATAAAATAATGCTAAAATAATTACAATATCACGCAAACAATAAATAATATATAATGTTTCCATAATTTGAGTAGTAAAATGGTGCAAGATTATTAAAGGCTATATATCTTGACATACTTAGTTTCAAATAAATGAAAAATTGTAATATGGATACTGAAGTGAACATTTTGCCACAGCAGGCAAAGATGTCTATGCTATATATTAGTCGAAATATACTTGCTTTTTTGTGCCAATTCGGCTAAAATGGAATCGGATTACAAATTAGCCGAAAGAGGTGTTTCATGAACTATATATCAAGAAATCTGGAAGCAGTAGTAAGTCAGGTTACAAAGGAATATCCGGTTGTATTGGTTACAGGGCCAAGACAGGTGGGAAAGACTACAATGCTTCAGAAACTGATGGAAGGTACAGATAGAGGGTATGTGTCTTTGGATGATTTAAATGAAAGAAATATTGCGAAGACAGATCCAGAATTGTTTTTACAGTTGCATAAACCGCCTGTGTTAATTGATGAGGTTCAGTATGCGCCAGAGCTATTTACCTATATCAAAATACATGTAGATAAGAACCATGAGCCGGGTGCTTTTTGGTTGACCGGCTCACAGGTGTTTAAACTGATGCGTGGAGTACAAGAGTCACTTGCTGGAAGAGTGGCAGTTCTTTCGTTGACTTCATTATCTCAAGCAGAAATTAGTGGTGGTGAAATGGAGCCTTTTATCGTTGAGCTGGAGGCATTATCAGCCAGAGGGAAAGATAGAACACCAGCTGATATAAGAGATATTTTTGAACGCATTTATAAAGGTTCCATGCCTGCTATCGTGAGTGGAGCAAACAGTAATAGTCAGGTTTTTTATAGCAGTTACTTAAGCACATATATTGAAAGAGATATAAAAGAATTGTCAGATGCAATAGATTCTTTAAAATTTTTGCATTTTATTACAGCAGTTGCAGCAAGATGCGGACAGATGTTGAATGTAGTAGATATTGCTAGAGATGCTGACATTAATCAGAAACAGGCAAAGGATTGGTTAGGAATTCTGGAAACATTAGGGATTATTTTCTATTTGCATCCGTATTCCAACAATTTGTTAAAGCGTCTTGTAAAGACACAGAAGTTATATTTTTATGATACAGGCCTTGTTTGCTATCTGACAAAATGGAGCAGTGCCGAGACATTGGAAAGTGGTGCCATGAATGGGGCTATCTTGGAAAACTACGTTGTGGCTGAAATTATGAAAACTTATCTGAACAGCGGTAGGGAGCCGTATATGTATTACTATCGTGATAAGGATGCAAAGGAGATAGATATTGTATTGGAGCATGATGGTGTACTCAACCCGATTGAGATTAAAAAGACTTCCAATCCGGGAACAGAGTTGATAAAGGTATTTGACTTGTTGAATAAGTCATCAACACCACGATCTAAAGGTGCAGTTATTTGTATGAAGTCGGTATTAAGTGCGATTGATAGAGATAATTACATTGTGCCCATTTGGATGATATAATTTGTTAAAGGATAATGATAACGTATATGCCGTTAAAGAGGAGAAGGTGAATGTTCTATTATCATGCAGATGTATTTAGTGCTAGAAGTTTATCTGGGAATGGATTAACAATTATTTTTCATGAAGAAGAAATGGACACTCAGTATATGCAAAGAATTGCAGAGGAATTTAAGCGATTTGAGACTATCTTCCTAAGACAAATTGGAGAGAAACATTTTCGTGCTAGAATATTTACAGTAGAAGAGGAGTTAGATTTTGCAGGACATCCGATTTTGGGAGCGGTATCAACCATTCATGAAAAACTGTATTCGGAAGAAAGAAGCATAACAGTTGTATTTGACTTAAACAATAAAAGACTGCTCGCTGAATCGATAAAAAAAGATGACTATTTTCAAGCCATAATGAATCAGGGCATTCCTGAGTTCTTAGGATCTATTGGGGGTGAATTTAGGAACATATTCTTGCAGGCGTTAAATCTGACGGCCGAAAATCTACATCCTGAGTTTCCAATGGAGGTTGTTTCAACCGGATTACCTTATCTGATTGTTCCTCTTACTTCAGGGTTAGAACAAGCTAAGATAAGCTTCAGAAACTTTGAGGAACAATTAAACAAGGTTCAGGCAAAGTTTGTTTATGTATTTGATATAGACAGAATGGAAGGTCGTACTTGGGACAATTACGGAGCCGTAGAAGATGTGGCCACCGGTAGTGCGGCAGGACCAACCGGAGCTTATCTCTACAAATGGAATATCTGCAATGCAACAGAAGATATCATTATTAATCAAGGTGGTTTTGTTGGAAGACCCAGCAAAATAAAAGTTTTTACGGATAAATCAACTGGTGAAATTAAGGTGGCTGGAGATGTTAAGATAATTGCAAAAGGGAGTCTTTTAATATAAATCTTCAGGATAAAAGATTATTTTATTCAAATTGATAATAACCGCATATAAAATGCTTACCGACTAATGTGTGTGACGGGAAGTTTCTATCAGTACTTTTCATCAAAAGAGTTAAGGGATATCTAAAACAATGATGTATTCCGTCACAATTTGCATAATCCAAAGAGGAAGCAGGATAAATAGTATGCAAGCGGCAATATCGAAAACCTTTAAAGAATCCTTATAAATAAGGGTTTAACAAAAACGATTCAAAAACAACTCTGAAACTATTTATAATATAGAGTCCAACCGTAAAATGTTTTTGAGTCGTTTTTATTTTATGATAAGACATTGAATAAAATTGGCATATGTGTCAAAAATATTCAAGAAGGCATTGCTATTTAAAAAAGGAGATGTATAATCTAATTGAGTGAAATTGACAATTATGTCTAAAATATTCAATGTAGGAGATTTTAGAATGGATATCAAAAGGGATAAGTATTTGAATGACTTGATTAACAGAATACATAATGGAATGATAAAGGTTGTGACAGGCATTAGAAGATGTGGAAAATCATACTTGATTTTTACCATTTTTAAAAACTATTTAATGGAGCAGGGGGTTGAAGAATCCCATATTGTTATGATTGAGTTAGACCAAAGAAAAGATAAGAAATATCGAGATCCGGATACAATCTTAGATTATATAGAATCACGCATTGTAGACGAAGGGCAGTACTATATTCTGTTGGATGAGGTACAGTTACTGGATGAATTTGAGGAAGTGTTGAATTCATTACTCCATAACAAAAGTGTGGACATATATGTAACCGGAAGTAACTCTAAATTCTTATCAAAAGATGTCATTACTGAATTTCGAGGTAGAGGTGATGAAATTCACATTTTTCCATTGACCTTTAAGGAATTCATGCAAGCGTATGAAGGGGATATGTATCATGGTTGGGCAGAGTATATCGTATATGGCGGATTACCCCTTACCGTGACAATGAAGACAGAAGAACAGAAGATTAATTATTTGACAAAACTGTTTGAGGAGACATATTTAAAAGATATCATTGAAAGACATCATATAGAGAAATCTCAGGAACTGGAAGACTTGGTTAATGTTTTGGCTTCGGCAATTGGCTCTCTTACAAATGTACCGAAGATTGAGGCGACATTTAAAAGTGTAATACAGTCAAATATCAGCGCTAATACGATTCGACAGTATATAGAGTATTTGGAAGATGCGTTTGTTATAAATAAAGCGAATCGCTACAATGTCAAAGGTAGAAAGTACATTGGAACACCACTCAAATATTACTTTGAGGATGTGGGACTTAGAAATGCCAGATTGAGATTTAGACAAATTGAAGAAACACATATTATGGAGAATATAGTATATAACGAATTACGCAGCCGAGGCTACTCTGTGGATGTGGGTGTTGTTGAAAAAAGAGGTGTAAACGAAGAAGGCAAAACCGAAAGAACTTATTTAGAAATTGATTTTGTTGCAAATCTTGGAAGTAAGCGTTATTACATCCAGTCTGCGTTTAGTATGCCGACAGAAGAAAAACGAAATCAAGAGAAGGCTTCACTAATTAATGTAAATGACTCTTTTAAAAAGATTATCATTGTTAAGGATATTGTGAATGTCACAAGGGATGAAGATGGAATTACAACGATGAGTATTTATGATTTCCTTTTAAAGGAGAATAGTTTGGAACTTTAGATGAATGTTATAGGATTAAAAATGTTTTGGCATTTATTTGGAGAACACAAAATTGAATGGAGACAATAAAAGCGGAGACGGTCAAAAAAAATACTATCTTAGTATAAAAACGCTCGGAGCAGTTTTGCTCCGGGCGTTCCTTTTACTCTGTCTATCTTGGACTCCAACGTTGAAATAAGAAACAAGCAGTAGAAAATAATGCACTTACTATGAAAAGCATTTATATAATATTCTTATATTTCGATAAGGTCTATGATAGACTTAGAATACAACAAGCCAAAACCTTGGCAAATCTATACAACCCGATTGAGAGGTAAGTGAATGAGAGCAAAATCAAAGATTGACTTTGGGTTTACAGTTTTAATATGGGGAACTGTATTAATAATATTGGTTAGCATAATGATTGTACCAAAAAACGAAAAAACCATTGGATATACAGTTAGCGTTATGGTGATATTTTTTATACTTTGGATATACTTTGGTACATATTATGAAATCAGGGATGACTACCTTTACTGCAGGAGTGGTCCGTTCGTTGAAAAAATAGTCTATGACAAAATTAAAGCGGTGAAGCTTTCGCAGAATATGCTTTCTTCGATGGCATTATCAACGAAACGCATTGAAATACGGCAGCATGACAAGGGTTATATTACAGGTACGACATACATATCACCTGTAAATCGTGAAGAGTTTATGATGGAATTAATAAGCCGTTGGAAGTCAGCAATAAACAACGAATGAAGGATGAATGTAATGATACATATGGGTGAATCTGCATTTCTGGCTGTTGCGAGTGAGTCCTGCGCCACCTGAACCGGATAAGCAGAGAAACAGGACAGAGGAGAGATATGACATAGAATTTATTTATTGATGTAATAGCGAAAATTGTATTTAGATATATTATAATTCGGTATAATAGAGTCTGGGAGTTGTCGGTGACAATCTTCAGGCCCATTGGAGAGAAACATTTTCGTGCTAGAATATTTACAGTAGAAGAGGAATTAGATTTTGCAGGACATCCGATTTTGGGAGCGGTATAGGGATAATATTTAGTTGTCAAAAAACGTAACATAATATAATGAAATTAAGAAATAGTGTGAGGGATAGATAGTATGAGAAAAAGTTTTTATTTGGTAGTTCTTGTTTGCGCACTTTTGCTTTCGGGCTGCGGAAAACAGGAAGTTGCACCTGAAGTAATGGTACCCGAAGTTGAGGCGCCTGTAGTAACAGAAACCGAAGTAACAGAAACCGAAGTAACAGAACCCGAAATTGAAACGTCTGAACCGGCAGAGTCTTTAGAGCCCCTTGTTGAATTAAGCGGGCTTAAAGATGACATGTACACGGCGACAGAAGATTTTTATGTACTGGGAGACCATGTGGTTTTCTTTGTGAAGGAAGGCGCAACTGTAAGAGGAGACATGCTGATCAACGCGGAAAAAGTGCTTTCCGAGGTGGAAGATTTTCTGTGTATTAAGTACGATGGGGCCAGCAAATACGTGTGCGGTATGCTATGGAGGGAACAGTGTTTTACCGCTGATTCATTCATTGGAATAAACAGTGCCCACGAACGTATTGAAATCGTGCTGTTGCCTCAGGTGCCTATTTATCTGGAATATGCATGGGAGGGCGGTGTCATGCTGTACGATGAAGACTTTGATTACGATAACTGCTATCTTGAAACGGTGTACCATGAAATGACCCATGCGGTAAGAATGAGTGCTGGAGTGAATCTTGGACGTACTCTTGAGGAAGGCATTGCGGTTTACACCCAGGAGTGGATGGGAAAGAAAATCGGTCCCATATGGAGCAGCTTACAGTACTACTCGCCTTCAAAGTATGATGAAAGTATATGCAAGGAAGGGGAGGCCGGATTTAAGGCAGATTATACCGATAACAACAACGACAGATATCAGTACGGAATGAGGCTTGTTACATATCTTGTGAAGACATATGGAAACGGAGTGATTTTAGATATTACAAAAGAAGCCAACGCTCAAAGTTTATATCTAGAGTGGTCTGAAGATGACAGTACGGAAAAAACAAATGACGCGGCAGTATTAAATGTGTTGAAGGCTGCCACGAGCGACAGTGTGCTGGTAGACTTTTCGAAATGGTACGATTCGGGATGGCAGAATACGAAGGATGAATATTGTGAATATATGAAGCAGTATGAACCCGACATATACAGTTATATTGATTAGTGCCGCTTATTACTTATCAAGAACCCATTCGGATTCACGCTTGCCGGGGTGTTTGTTAATGAATCGGTTACAAGAGAAGCCACAGTGTAACAAGAGAGGTAATAAGCATTTCTGTAAATACTATTAGATTACAATGAGTCAGAATTCAGCATCAAAGGTATGGTTGGAGAGTACCAATCAGTAACACCGGACGATATAGAAATTATATGATTACCGTTGGAATGGAGTTTCTATTGAGTCAAGGACGAGTTCACATACGATAAAATATAATTTGCGGAGGAACAGATATTGAAAAGAAGCAGACTATCATATGATGAATGGAAATGTATACTCTCGAAAGATTTGTATGGAAAAAGAATAGATACTGAATTACTAACAGGATATGTTGGACTTATAGATATTCATGAAGTAAGTGAAGTGCAAGTTTGGAAGTTCAGAGGTGATGACATAGTCGTTTGTGACAAAGGTATAAAATGGTTATCTATTTTACCTCAAGATGATTGGTATTGTATTACGACAATGATCAATGAGAAAGAAGAAATTCTCTTATGGTATATAGACATGCTTGCAACACAAGGAATAGACACTGATGGAGTTCCATATTTTGAAGATTTGTATTTAGATTTGGTTGTTTATCCAGATGGAACCATTATTGTTGATGATATGGATGAACTTGAAGAAGCATTAATCAAATGTGATATCACGGAAAAGCAATTTAATCTTGCACTTGAAACAAGCGACAGATTACAAAAGGGAATACTAAGTAACATTACTGATTTTATTGAATTCACTCAAAAATGTCATGCAATGATTAATGAGTACAAATAACTGGTTGATTTCAGGATTTAGGAGGGTAAGGAATGGCTGGTTATTCTAAATTTGTTTTTGATGGGATAGAACAAAAATCAATATCAATTTTTACACCTTAATTTTAGGTTTATTGGTAACAGTATGGGGAGCTATTAGCTTATTATTCAAAATTGTATTCATTGATAGGTTGGTCAGTAAGGTATCATATGACATACGGTCTGATTATGCGGGACAGCGTATGTGTCTATGAGGAAGATGATAACGTACATATTTACGGCAAAAACGATTTGGCTGATAAGATAGTACATCTGTTGGATGCTGATGCCGAAGAACTGCATTCCAAATCGGACTATATAAAGGATAATGCGACACTGATAATGAAAAATGCGGAGCTGTGCTGCTTTAATATATGGGGAGCCCGATTCCATGAGCGATATATCCATACGAATATGGTACAATATAAACAGGATGGACAGGTAAGGACAATCATGGGCAAGATAATGTTCAGTACCGATGGCGGGCAGATAACGGAGCTTCTGGCTGTTACGAGTGAGTCCTTCACCACGTGAACCGGATAAGCAGAGAAACAGGACAGAGGAGTGCATGAATTGTGGGCACAAATATTATGCAAATGGTTCTGACGTATGGCTTCGCAAGTGTCCCAAATGCCAGGAAGGAAAGGCGTAGATGGAAGCCTACCATCTGTGCCTACATGTGATTTTACCCCTGTAATACCCCTAAAGATTTACACCGGAAATTGCTGCTCCGATACGGTACTATAATCATGATATTACTTTGCTGCCAAGAAGTGTGGTTCTTGGCAGTTTTTTTGGTGTTGACAAGTAGAGTAAAAACGTCTATTTTATAAATGAATATATATTCATTCATAAAAGGAGACATTATGCCCAAGTCAGCTCAGCAATGTAAGGAAATACGAGAAGAAACAAAGAATAGGATTCTTAGATTGTCTGCATTGTATTTTGCCAGAAACGGATTTGGAAATACTAAGATCAGCGATCTGTCAAAATATATTGGAATTGGTCAGGGGACAATCTATCTTTATTATCAATCAAAGGAAGATTTGTTTAACGAAATACGAAATCGATTAAATAATGATGTTGAGGTTGATCATATCAAAAAACTATCATTACTTCCTATTCCTGCAAAGAAGAAAATTGAGCTTCTGGTCGAACATATTCTCCGCTCTTTTGAAGAAGATGAGTTATTTGCAGCTAAAGTGACGATTAACACGCAATTCATCATGGAAGGGGAGCAATATGATTACGCTAAAACAATATACGAGGGAGAACTATATAAATATACTGCAAAGATTATCAAGTCAGGACAAAAGGAAGGAACGATAATAAAGAAGGATGCAATTATGCTTGCGGATCTATTTTGGAGTGTCGTTTATGTTTATGCACTAAAAAGTCAGTATTCAAAGAATTATAAAATGATTGAAGTTTCGGAACTTAAGAGACTTTTACTAATTGGAAAGGAAAATTGATTATATGAAAAATAGCATAGCAATAATCACAGGGGCAACAGGAGGATTGGGAATAGAGTTTGTTAGTCAGCTGATTAATGATGTGGATGAAATATGGGCTATAGCCAGAAACGAAGAAAAACTCGTAAATCTAGGTGATCAGTTCGGAACGAAAATCAAGGGATTTTCAATTGATTTGACTGATCCGTTCAATTTGGAAAAAATCAGAAACAGATTATTGCAGGAAGATGTACAAGTGGCATATCTGGTGAATAATGCAGGGACAGGAAGAATGTCAGCCTCCATTGATTTTTCTGACACTGAGATTATTAATCACGTGAACGTACATAATACTTCAATGGCTATTTTGTGTAATATTTGTTTAAAGTATATGGGAAAAGGCAGCCACATAATAAATATAGCATCGCAGGCGGCATTTCAACCGAATCCGTATATCAATTTATATGCATCATCAAAGGTGTTTTGTTATAGCTATTCCAGAGCGCTTGCATTGGAACTTGAAAGCATGGGAATTACAGTGACGGTTGTTTGCCCCGGATGGATCAAGACGGATTTACTTCAAACCGAAAGAAATGGTGTGAAGATAGCTTTTCCGCATCTTGCTGAGGCAAAGGATGTAGTTTTTCAGGCGATCAAAGACGCTGGAAAAGGAAAAAACATATCTGTTTACAGTACATATGTGAGATGGCAAAGATTTTTATCTTGGTTATTCCCGACCAAAGCAGTTATGAAAACGTGGACTAGGGGAATTAGGAAATATATATGATGAGAGTATAGAATATAAGATAAGCCAATGGTATTCGAATGCAACTAAGCAGCAACTAAGTGCAACATAGTAGCGATTCCTTCATTTTGAAAATCAATTGTGTTAGTATGGCCATATTAAAAAACAAGTAGAGTTTTAATATGGAGGCATATATGGGCAAGAAAAAGAAAGTGACTTTTATTGTTGTAATTGGACTTTTGACATTAATTATTATTGGATTGGCGGTAATGTCTGTAATAACCGGGAAAAAGGTTAGCGATGGTATTTTAAATCAGAATGAAAACAATGATACCAAGAGAAACAGTATCGAGCAGTTAAAACTATGGAATTATGATGCGGAGTCTTTTCATGAAAGATACAAGGGAACTGATTTTGAAATAGTCTCTTCTGATATGAATATTGTTCCCGGAACAATCTATCTTTGCAATGAGGATTCGGACCGATGGGTTATCCTGATTCATGGTGCTGGGGGAGATAGAGAATGTGTAATACCGTTGGCAGAGGGATATCTTCAAAATGGCTATAATGTATTGACGTACGATCAGAGAGGACATGGAGATAATTCAGATGGTCGGGTATGCTTTGGTATACTTGAAAAGAATGATGTTGAAGCGTTGGTCGATTATGCACGAAATGATTGGAATGCAGAATTTGTAGTTGTACATGGCCAGTCGATGGGAGGCCAAACGGCAGGGTTATATGCGGCAACAGAACATGCCGAGAAGAAAGCAGATGCAGTCATTCTTGATTCTCCTGTTCCCGGACTTGAAATACTTATGTTTTTGATGTTTACGGAAGAAGGATGCGATGAATATGCAGCGAAATATATTTTATCATGTGGAAGAACTTATGCTAAGATAGTTGAAGGAATCGACTATTCAGACGGAGATACAATAGAGAAAATGAAGGATGTTACCATCCCATGTGCGGTGATTCTGTCAGAACGTGATGAAACCTGTTTGCCGGAATATGTTGAACAAGTTTTTGACAATGTTGCTTCAGAAAAGAAAGTCTTGATAAGAATGGACAGCAAGCATATTGAGGGGGTCATCGATCATAAAGAAAAATATTTTTCAAATATTTTTGAGTTCCTTTTGCTTATTGAAGAAAAATAAAACGGAGAGAATATGATAAAGCTGAACCTGTTTTGTGATAAGGCGATAGAAGAGAATAGAGTGGATGTGTTCTATTCAGAGATGAACCCCATTATTCAAAGAATCGTAGATGCGGCAAATTCCGAACAACCTGTTCTAAAATCCAGAGATGAGGAAGACATTAAGTATATTGACATTAAGGACATATTCTACTTAGATTGTGTTGATAAAAAGGTATTTGCTTATACTGAAACCCATGTATATCCTTTGGAAGAAACATTAGTGCATTATGAAGATGTACTGGCAGACTATGGTTTCGTCAGAATAAGCAAATCAAATATTGTGAATATATTTAAAATTAAAGCTATCAAATCAGAGATAAATATGAGAATAGGAGCAACTTTTGCTAACGGAGAGAAGCTTTACATAAATAGAAACTATAAGAAGAGCTTTATCGACTTTCTAACCAGAATGAGGGGGTGCATTGATGAAAGATAAGATTAAGGAATTTGTTTTGACTGTATGTGTTTCGTACACCATCATTTCGATTTGCGCCGCTGTTATTAATACAATGGTAGGAACTCAGAATAACAATATGAATACATTATTGATGTTAGTATTTACAATTATTTCGGTCGGTGTTTTGTCGATGTATAAATGGTTTAGCAATCTGAACCCACTTCTTATCTTTATAATTCAATATGTGATAGCGCTTGCATTAGCTTTGGGAGTTGTCGCAATATTGAGTAATTTTATGGAAGCGACCCAAGAAGGTTATATTGAGTTTGCTTTAAGTTTCTCTGTATTTTATGTTCTTGGCGCTATATATTTCTATATAGAGACATTTCTGGAAACACGGAGAATGAATAGAATTCTAGAAGATATACAAAGTAAGAACCACAAAAGATCAGTTTAAGTTGGTGATGGATTGTTTTGGGGGCTTAGAAATGTGCTTGGATAGCCAGTTCTATTTTTGAAATCTAAATCTATCACTATTTGTTGGAATCCCATTCGTTACTTTTTTCCATGTGCCATTATTGTATAATTCGTATTCCTCAAAAGCACAGGGTAATCCGTGTGCGGTACTTATATCACTACTATCCATTAACTGAAAATGCAAATGGGGAGCAAAGGAGTTGCCAGAATGCCCCACATTACCGATAAAATCACCTTTTTTCACATTATGTCCGACAGAAACTTGAACAGAGCCTGTTTTGAGATGACAGAGCGCAGCATATATATTGTCGTCATATTTTATTATTATGTAGTTTCCAGCAACTAATTGTATGTCGTCTTTTTTGGGATCGAAATAATGAGCATTATTATATGCATTAGCCATATCTGAAAATAAGTTTGTACGTGTTCGCTCTTTGTATCCGTCCTCTGCTGCAACAATAATTCCGTTGAAAGGCGAATACACCTTCTGCCCCCAACAATAGTAATCACTTAAGGAAACGCCAAAAAGAAGATATTGTGGCAAACTAACACGATAAGCAGGATGACCCTTTCTGCTCCAATCCACTTGTATAAAATCGTAGGCATACCTTGTACCTAATTTGTTTGTGCCATGACTGGGAATTTTTGTTCCCGGAGTGTTAGGAGAGAGCCATTCTCCCCTCAATGGAAATTCAACAATTATAGGCTCACGCATCTCACGCATTTCGATCATTGTGTCCCTCCTCGTCAGCCTATTTAAACCCTTATTCATTGCTTGATTTATAGAATACTTTTTTGAGTTCATCAAAGTATCCATCAAGTTTTTTGATAATATTTTCTAAATTTTTTGTATTTGTTTCTGTATTTCGGATTTCGTCTAATAGTTGATTAGTTAATCCAATATTAGCCCAGAGTATTAACTGTTTACACTTCTCTATATCCAACCCTTTTCTAAACTTAGCCGCATCTATGTTATCAAATAAGGTTGGATAGCAATTTAAGTGTCGAGCCTTATTCTTGAGCTCTTTATTAATCTCATCGGAATTAGTAATGCGTGAAAGCTTACTAAATTCTGTAATCCATGGGTGATCTCTTAGCAACTTAATTTGTAGAATGTATGATTGACGCAATCTGCCAAAGATATCTTTTTCACCATAATTCATCAATTCATAATATTCCTTCTCCATAAGGTCAGCAAAGTAATCATATACAATAAGAAAAAGCTCTTGTTTGCTACTTACATAATGAAACATGAGAGCTTTAGAAATTCCGGCTTCTTTTGCTATTACATTTGTTGAAGCATTATCATATCCCTGTGATGAGAATTCCTTTAATGCTGCATTTAGAATAGCGTTCCTCCTTTGAGTATCTAAATCAAATAATTTTGTCAACAGCTATCACTCCTTTATGAATAGATTAACCTGTTAGGTCAAAACCATTATACAAAGATTTACCTGACAGGTCAACAATAATATTTTGTTGTCGAAATAATGACAAACATGATATAGTAATGATAAATACGATTAATTAAATATCAGTTATCCCATGTGCAGAAACGCAACTTTGTAACATAGAGCGAGCCTGATGTTAACAAGGGCAAAGATGTTTGTACCATAGATACATATAGCGGAGGATGAATTAAATGGATTTTTACGAAGCAGTAAGGAAAAGAAGGACCATAAGGGACTTTGAGAATGTAGAACTGGATCCTGTCATTCTGGAGAGAATCATTGGAGCAGGATTAATGGCACCAACGAATGATCATATGCGAGACTGGCACTATATTGTGATTGATGATAAAAATGTTGCAATGAAGCTTTTAGACCTTGTTCCGAAGGAATTCTCTGACGAAGATATGGACCATCTAATCATTGATTGAAATCTTAATGATAAAGAGCAGCAGGCTTTATATAGATTGGCGGTTCCCAAACAACACAGGATGCTGCTGGATGCTTCTGTTATTGTTATTCCACTACTAAAACAGAAGACAGACATATTAAAACTGGATGATCTTTCTCATCTGAATGGCTTTGCATCAATATGGTGTAGTATAGAGAATATTTTTTTGGCGACTACTGCTGAAGGATATGCGTGTACGCTTAGAATTCCTCTTGGAAATGAGGGCGAATGGTCAAGGGAGACTTTGAATTACCCCAAAGATTATTTGATGCCATGTTTTATTGGGATCGGAAAGCCAAGAAAGGATGCACCAAACGCTAAGCAAAAGGACATTATCATTAAGGATAGAATACATTGGAATCAATGGTGATAAAATGTGATGCATCATTGATCTACTATCATGCTGATTCGAAAGGAGTTTTAAATGATACACGATGCTTCAACAGAATCCTGGAACAGTCTGGGAAGTGAATGGATAAGCCTTGCGCAGGAAGAAGACAGCACGAGAATGGTTTTTATCATGCCATATATGCTTGAATTGATGGGAGACGTTAAGGGTAAATCTATTCTTGATCTGGGCTGCGGTGAAGGTGGCTATTCCAGAGAACTGACAAAAAAAGGAGCAAAAGTCACAGCGGTTGATTGCAACGGGGTTGCAGTCAATTACGGCATTGAAGCGGCAAATGAAGAAAGTCTGTCCGTCAGATGCCTGTTAAGAAACAGCAATGATCTGTGTGGGCTGAGTGCCAATGAGTTTGATATTGTCCTTTGCTCAATGATGCTAATGGATTGTGAAGATCTGGCTGGAACGGTTCGAGAAGCGTTCCGTGTTTTAAAACCGTCCGGAAAGATGTATGTCAGTGTACTTCATCCCTGCTTTAACGGAAACTATTCATTAGGAATAGGCAGACAGGGAGAAGGAATAGACCGCGAAGTTGTTGTAAAAAACTATTTTGAGCCAAAGGAATGGGAGGCTCCGCTCAATAAAGGGACAATTCCTGTACTGTGGCATCATAGAACACTGGAAGACTACGTTAAGGTATTCATCAGTTCCGGTTTCACAATAAATGATTTACGAGAGCCAAGACCGACAGATGAACAGGCAAACATATCCGTGCCGATTGCCTGGCTTCGAAAAATACCGCTGTTTCTATATTTGACTCTGAGAAAACGAAGTTTTGGTACAGACATTTGACGCGGTAGACGGGGTAAAACTCGGCATCATATTCAAACAAGTAATAACATAAAGCAGATAGCTGGGCAATGCCCAGCTGTTTTTTTATCCTCGCTTATTCAAATATCCCCTTGACTCCGACGTTGCGTCATAGTATATAATCGCTTTTTGTAAGTGAAAATAATAATTATACGGACAGTACTTTCTCAAATAACAGGAAGTAACATTACAGAAAGGAAAAGAGTGAAGATGGGAATAAATATGAAAAAAGAACAAGAAATGAATCAGTATGAATCTGAAGCTATTGAACGTTGGGGGGAACGCGCAGAGAGTTCAATACAATTATGGAAAAGTTATACAAGTGACCAGCAGGATTTGGTATTACGGGCTATGGACGAAAACTATGAAGAAATAGCGAAGCTGATGCGCAAAGGTGCTTCAATGGATTCGCCTGAGGTACAGGAGCGTGTCAAAACATGGCATGAACAATTATATTATTTTTATGAACCGTCAATTGAGATAATTGAAAACTTAGGAGATATGTATAAGAACGAATCGGAATTCCGTAAATATTATGAGAAGATTGATCCGAACCTCCCTGATTTTTTTGGAGATTCCATTGCTTATTATGCAGACGTATTGGCGACAAGATGGCTGGAAACACAGTTTTTACAATTAGAAGAGTAAAGGAAAGGAATACCATGAACACTAATGAAAGATTTATATCCCCATTATTGCAACAGGATAAGGCAGCAATGACGTTTATATTAGAAAAACCCGGGAAGACATTGGATGATTTAGTACTTCCGGACGCAACCAGACAGCAGATTGGCAGCTTATTGCAGAAAGTGAAACTGCACGATATATTGTATGATAACTTCGGATTAGGTAAGATAGACTTAAGCGGGGGACGAACTGCCATCAATTTGTATGGCCCTCCCGGTACCGGTAAATCCGTTACTGCAGAAGCGATTGCGAATGCAATGGGCAAACCAATGATTCGTGTAAACTATGCAGAAATTGAATCAAAATTTGTAGGAGAAACACCTAAGAATATCAAGGAAGCATTTCGCTTTGCCAAGGAAAATGATGCAATTTTATTTTTTGATGAGGCAGATTCAATTTTAGGAAAAAGGCTTTCCAATGTTAGTCAAAGTACAGATCATGCTGTAAATGTCAGTCGTTCTGTTATGCTATTGGAACTGGATTCCTTTAAAGGAGTAACGATTTTTGCAACTAACTTTATGTCTAACTATGATGGAGCCTTCGTGCGCCGTATCATAGGACATATTGAGATGCCACTGCCTACCCAACAGGGAAGAATGCAGCTTTATCAGAAGATGATTCCTACCGAATATCCTCTGAAAATTACAGACGAGGAGCTTAATCATATTGTATGTTCTTCAGAAGGCTTTTCGGGTGCGGAAATTCTAAATGTTATTATCAATGCTGCTACTTTTGCATTAAACAGAGAAGGGATTAAGTGCAGAGTTAGCCTGCAGGATTTTGAACTTGCAATCGAGGGAGTCAGCAAAGCTAAGAAAGCAAACCGGCAAATATAATTATTAGAAAGGGGTACAAATGAAAATCAATGAAGTTGCAAAACTGGCAGGTGTAACTGTACGGACATTGCATTATTATGATCAAATAGGGCTTCTTCATCCAAGTAAGACAACTGAGACAGGGTATCGCATTTATGATGAAGACGCATTGGAAACACTGCAACAGATTTTGTTTTTTAAAGAACTGGAATTTCCATTAAATGATATTAAGGAAATCATGACATCTCAGTGTTATGATAAGCAAGAGACACTTATTAGGCACAGAGAACTTCTGATGCAAAAGAAAAAACGACTGGATATACTCTTGGAAACGCTCGAGGCTGCTATAAACGGAGAGCATTATGTCGATTTACATGTCTTTGATATGTCCCAAATTAATGAAATGAAAGAAACATACGCCGCAGAGTTAAAGGATCGCTGGGGTGAAACCGAGGAATATTGCGAAAATGAGAGGAAAACGTCAGGGTATAACGATGTGCAGTGGAATATATTGATGGGCGAAGGCGCTGAAATACTGAGGCTCTTCGGTAAAAACCGCCATCTGAAACCTGATAGTGATGAGGCGCAAAAGCTCGTAGAGCGCTGGAAAGCGTATATTACGGTCAATTTTCACAACTGTACCAACACGATTCTTTCCTGCCTTAGTTTGATGTATATCGAGGATAAACGATTTAAAGAGAATATCGATCGTAATGGTAAAGGAACCGCTGAATTTAAACAAAAGTGATGGGAGGGTATAACATAGCATTTATTTATGTAATTACAAAAATTATTAAGTTGGATGTCTAGAGGAAACGGCTTGTGAGTTGGTTTCTGAAGAAGGAAGTAGCTTTGAAAAGTCTCAAGAGATTTATTCGAAAAAAGTCATGGATAACAAGATATTGGTACCTCACAGGATCGTATCATATCTTGATATGTTTATTTCACAGAAAAGCAATCTGCCACAGTATAAAGAAGCTGTTGAAAAATGGAAAAGTGATAGAGCCTTTATACTTACATATAGAGAAGGGGACAAACGGACAGTTAAAATCGAAAGAATAGTAAAATAAAATGAGAGAGCTTATTTTGTACAAAATTCAGAAAAAGAGGAGGTTATAGAATGGAAGAGGTATATAAAAAACTTACAGATTATTTACCACTGCTTAAAACAGATGAATTTGGCGAGTGGATAATTGATACCAAGAACGATGGAACACCAGCGCATCCAATGCAGATGCCTTATGTATCCTATTCCGATATAATTGGGCAGTTCATCAGGGATATTCATGGTTTCATGAACGAGCATGAAGAATATGAACCGAACCGCTACGGAGAAATTCTTGAAAAGCATGAAATTGAATGGGAAATGGAATCAATGGTAAATGCGGATGTTAGCAGAATGGATGGACAGGGTGTTATGGCATTATTGATGGGAGCAGTCCGAGCAGAACGTTTTTGTGACGGCGCATTACTAGGCTATCTCAAAAGAGGTGCAATAACAAAATGGCTGGAGAGACTGTGCGAATTAGATCA
The DNA here is from genome assembly GCA_035271185.1 of Lachnospiraceae bacterium. Classification (GTDB taxonomy): domain Bacteria; phylum Bacillota; class Clostridia; order Lachnospirales; family Lachnospiraceae; genus Acetatifactor. Next base: position 47,162 of record DATERV010000192.1, read on the forward strand.
GAAAGAATAAGTGGTCTTACTGAATGGAGGATAAATGAAATTTCTATTTGAGTATTTAACAGATTCATTTTCACTATTGGATAATCCGATTGATGACTATGTAATAATGGCTGTTATCGGAGTTATTGCTTATATTAGGACAAATCAGCAAGAGCGAAGCCGATAAAACTGATTGTATAGTTGCTTAAATTTGATATAATAGATTTTATCAAACTTGAATTTGGTGGTGATTTATAAGCACATGATATAAGGAGGAAAGAAAATGATTTTATACCATTATTCCGTAGATTCATATCAAAGTGGAGATTTACTTTATAATGATTTTAAAAAGTCCTACCGATTTGCAGAACCTTTTTTTCTTGCTTTAGAAAAAGGAGAAGGATGTTTTTGGAGTACATATTTTTCTGCTATGTCTTATTCTAGAGAGTTGTGTGCCCTTGGATTGAGAAAGCGTGAAAATTATCTT
>DATERV010000193.1:0-2304 GCA_035271185.1 Lachnospiraceae bacterium
GACCCGGATTGGAAGCTTTCTCAAATTCAGTGAGAATTCCCCTGATACAGACATAACTTCCCAAGGGGGGCTCTTCCCCGCTGTTACTCATTGTGCATATGAAATTGTTTTGAAAAGGGATTTTCTGTTGATCACAGATAATTTCTTGAGGTTTTAGAAATAAAACTAAGATGGGGAATTCTTTCCCCTTTTTATATTCTTTGGCATATACCTGACCGGTTACTTGTACCATCCTGCCGGAAACTGTTTCATAAGAAATGGCTTCCGGAGGATGAAGCCCGGTATACACTGCTACCAACACTATGACCGCCAGGCATATGGTGCATAAAGGTCTTCTCATACATACCTACTCTATTGTGGTAATGATATCAAGGTTTCTATCAAATACAGTAGTCAGGCTGATGGTTTCCCGATACATCGGGCCGGTATCACCATTCACTGATATCTGTACTTTATTGACATTGGTTAATTCTGTCAGGGAATTTACAATGGAGTAGATTGCTACTTCCGATGACACATTATAAATCTGGGATAAAAAATTTTCGTCAAAGTTAGCATAACAAATGCCATCTTTAACAGAAATGCTCACCACCTTGGTGTCGGGGTTAACAGTGGGATAGACCACATCGGCCACATCGGCACCTGGTCCCGAAATGAGCTGTTCTACCACAAGTTTTTCTATGGAGATATTGGAGTTATATGCCATTGTCCTGCTGGTTGCTATTAGGGTAGTTCCATCCTCACTAGCAAAATACAGTTTCAAACGTACTTTTTCATAAGAGTTGATCTCTGTACCGGCATTGTCAATAAACTGATCAGCAGACATAAGGCCTACTGCATTGCCAAGGCTGTCATGAAGCTGGCCACCTTCAACGGTAATGGTAACATACTTCACACCCATTACCTGGGAAAAGGTTCGTACCAAGGCTGCTCTGACTAGAATTTCTGTGGTAGGTGATAGGTTTCTATACGCTTCATTGACATCCAGATACAGCTTTTCGCCATCCATCTGATAGGAATATAGTTCATAGCCCATTTGCAATGGTGCCACATATTCCAGTTTTTCAGGCATAGTCTTCAAAAGGGTTACCATTTCATCCAGCTGCCCCTGTGTATCTGTAGACTTCACTTCATACTCATGCATCTCCACACCGGTTTGTTCTTTATTTAAAAAATAGACTTGCTTTAGATGACTTTCATCAACCTGTGATTCCTCTCCGCATCCTGCTACCAGCAGTAAACTACAAAAAAGAAACAATACAAAAAAAATTTTTATTTTCATTCTGACTCCTGTATGCCGATTACACCAAATCAACCGGCAATGTAATTCAGTGGAATTTTTACTAAAAAGGTGGTACCCTCACCATCCATGCTGGTTACGGTAATGGAACCTCTGTGCATCAGCACTGCATTTCTGGTAATGGCGAGGCCAAGTCCAGTACCCCCAATCTCTCTGGAGTGAGATTTATCCACCCTGTAAAAACGTTCGTAGATATGTTCTAGTGACTCCTGCGGTATGCCAATTCCCGTATCTGTGACTTGTAAACTAAAAAACTGATGATCTGCATCCAATGTGATTATTACGTAACCATGGTCCTTGTTATACTTTATCGCATTTCCCACCAGATTGGATATGATGAGGGTCATCTTCACCTCATCTATTTCAGCTGTCACAGGTCGGATACTTTCCAACACAACCTCCACATCCTTTTTCCGGGCAATGGGACGTAATCTCTTGCAAATTAACTCTGTTAATTCATTCATATTTACTGTAGAGATATTTAGTTTAGTTGCTGTTTTATCCATCCTAACCAATGCCAATAAATCCGTAATGATCTGATTTTCTCGATCTACCTCTGCTGTGATATCTCCCATAAACTCCTTGTACATTTCCAAAGGAGCATCCGGTTGGGCCAACAGAGAATCTGCCAAGACCTTCATGGAAGTCAGTGGAGTCTTCAGTTCATGGGACACATTGGCTACAAACTCCTGACGGGAATCATCCAGTACCTTCATTCGCCCTAACAGCTGGTTAAAGGCATTGATAATATGCGTGGTTTCCAAATAATCAGGAACAGAGATGCTTTCATCCGTGTATCCCGCTTTTACATCACTGATGGCTTGCGTTACCCTCGCAAAGGGTCTGACGAGAACATCTGAAAGCACAATTGCAATCCCCACAATGACGATAATCATCATCACCTCCAGAATCAATGCTTTTCTGGTAAGGATATTCATGGTGGCAATAATACTGTCTGTTGAAATACTGGTCAGCATAACCCCACGCACCACACTGGTTTCCGT
>DATERV010000194.1:0-6767 GCA_035271185.1 Lachnospiraceae bacterium
ATACACTTGGTGATACTTTATTAAAAGAAATTAGTGATAAAATGAACGGGATTATGAAAGATGGAATTCATCTGGTAAGACTTGGCGGAGATGAGTTTGTATTCTTTTATGAGAATATATCTGATAAAAAGGAAATTGAAGGTAAGCGATTAATTTTGGGGTGGCTTTTATCCACCTCGATTTTTAAATATAATTGTTGATATAAATGCGAACATTTTACTGCTCAAAGATTGTGGAATGCGAGCGTTTTACTACTCAAGGAGGATCAAACAATTATGAAAGCAAAAAGCACAACTGAAGAAGAACAACTGAATCATATCTTGGAATGTCGGAGAAGTGGTCTTACCGTTTACCAATGGTGTGAAAAAAAAAGAATCACACCAACATCATACTATAACTGGATAAGCCGCCTTCGTAAAAAGGGCGTAACACTTCCTGAATTCACCGCTAGTAATCCTGTGCCAATTCTAAATGAAGTCGTACAGGTAACTATTGCACAGGAAAGAGATGAAATAAGCTATGCTCAAAACCGAAATACTCCCTTTTTAGAAAATGCCCCAGCATCACCATTACAACCTGTTGTCGAGATTCTTTTAGGGGATGCAACTGTTCGTTTCTTTAATCATACTGATCCAGTAATTATTGAATCCACACTAAGAAGTCTCGGAGGTATTTATCATGTTAGGTGATATTTCTGTTGCAACCAATGTTTATATAGTGACCGGCGTATCCTCAGAATATTTTTATTCTCAGCTTTTTGTTTAAACCGTAGATTTCAAGCAATTTGAATAAAAAGCTGAGGATAAAAATCCTTGAAGGGTTGATAATAGAAACACAAGGAGGTGTTTCTATTGAAAACATATGACAATTATGTGTTACAAATGAGTGAACTGCTAAAAGAAAGGCATATATGCCAATATAGTTGCAGAGCCCACGAAAAGTGCTATTTGGAGCTTAGGGAATATATGATATCCGGAAATCTGAACTATTCTCTGCAAAATGCACGAAACTGGTTGAATATCACGGTAAAGCCTGCTGGTTCGTTTGCTGATTATCACGCAAAGTGGCATTATATTGACCAACTTGATGAGGTTATCAGAACTGGAACTGTTTTACAGGATCATTTGCTGCTGACCAAGCCTAATTATGAGAAGCTTACAGAAAAATGGCGCAATGAGCTGGATGATTACCTAAGGAGCAGGGAAAGTGATTATACGACCAGATCTTTTGCATTGGCAAAGATACGGTGCTCAGGTTATCTGTTATTTCTCCAGGAATTAGGAATGTCTTCAGTAGAAGAAATTTCTACAGAAAGTATCTGCAATTTCTATGAACTTGAGATGCCTGTTACATCAGAAGAGAGATATATTATTCTGAGCCACGCAAGACAATTTCTGTCCTATTATGTAACCGCAAGAGGTATTGACCCTGTACTCCCGATGCTGCTGGAAGAAGATATATACAACTATGCTGTAAGCAGAACTTCATTTACACCGGATACTATTTCAAAGATCACTATCCAGTCTGATGGTCTTGGTGTATTCGGTCCTGAAAAAGTACTTAAAACTACTTATCCATTTTTAAAAGAGCTTGAAAACCATGGCTATAAAGATACCGCAAAATATAATGCATCACACATCATAAGATGCCTGTATGTATTCTTGAGAGGCCATAATTTAGATTATAGTCCTTACGTTGCCAGACAATGGTATGAATTGATAGGATATAAAGCAGGTTCGAGCTATAGAACCTGGATACGTATTCTGAATATGTTCGAAAGATTTATTCTGAATCAGGATCTTGCATTTGACAGAAAGTATATGTTTGACAAGCCAAGAACAGCAGAATATCCCAACTGGTGCATAAAAGCAGTAGAAGGATATTTAAGCTGGCTTAAAAGAAGTTTTCATAGTGATAGTACAGTTAGGAGCTATAAATACAGTGTCTATGATTTATGTGACTATCTGCTGTCACATGGTCTAAAAGGGTTTGACAGTCTTACAAAGTCCATGATCATTGATTATTTAAGAAAGGATCACCACACTACCATGAAGGGAGTGTCAACAAGAAGGACGGTTCTTCGTCAGTTTGTTACTTATCTGGAAGATAATGAACTTGTAAATGACAAGAGATTACATTATGTGTTCCCTGATAAGGTTGCAAGTCAGGTCAGAATTGTAACAGTGCTATCAGAAGAACAGGTGTCAGGAATTGACGTATTCAGGAAAGAATGTGCTTCAGCAATAGATTATCGTGATGCTGCAATGGTAATGACGGGTCTTAGGTTAGGGTTCAGATCCTCTGATGTTATCAACCTTAAGCTTTCGAATGTTGACTGGAAAAACAGAACCGTATCAATTGTTCAATGTAAAACAAAGGTTCCTATTACTCTTCCACTTGGTACAGATGTCGGTAATTCTTTATTTCGCTATTTAAAGTATGGAAGGCCCATATGTGAAAGTGAATATATTTTTGTAAGACATAAGGCTCCTTATAGTAAGCTTACAGGTAAAATATGTTCAAACGCCCTTAATAGAATACTAGAAGCTTGTGGATTTGATACTACTGTTTCATTTCATATCTTAAGGAAAACATTTGCAACAGCTATCCTTAGAAACAATGCCGGGATAAATAGGGTTGTAGATGCTTTAGGTCATCAGGATATGACAACAGTAAACAAGTATCTTACATTTGATGAGGAACATATGAGAAAGTGCCCTCTGTCACTTAACGACTTATCCATTGGGATGGGAGGTGCTTGCAAATGACGTTACATGAATATAAGTTTTCCAGTTGTTTTGCGGGATATATTGAAGGGCTTATTGAACAAAAGCATGAGTCTGGATATATATACGATTCAGCAAAATACAAACTGATAGAGTTTGACAGATTCTGTATCAGCCAGGAAACAAATGAGGAACTGATAACAAAAGAACTTTCCGATTCATGGAAAACATGGAATGACCATGAGGGAAAGAACTACCGCGCATCAAGAATGAGCGTATTGAGACAGCTTGCATTATATATGGTGTCATTGGGGTATGACTGTTATATTCCATCAAAGTTTACAGTTCAAGAGTATAAGATGCCATATGTATTGAGTGATGTAGAAATCCAGGCCTTTATTAAGGCGGCTGATGAATATACTTCACAGATCGATGCAAGAAGATTTAATGTACTGGCAGAGGAATATAAAGTACTTTTTAGATTTATTTACTGCTGTGGGCTCCGTGTTTCAGAAGCCAGGAAACTAAAGGTTGAAGACATTGATTTTGAAAAACACACTGCAGTCATACGTCATTCAAAAGGCGACAAAGACAGGCTGATATATATCGCTGATGATGTATGTGCTATGTGTGCTAATCTTATTAATAGGCTGCATCATAAATATAATTTCTTTTCAGAATATCTTTTCCCATCATCAGATCCAGATAAGCCACTTCAAGTTGCTTCAATCAATACGAAATTCAAGGAATTTTGGAATAAAACTCCATATACGAGAAGCGAAAGACAACCTACGGTGCATTCATTGCGTTACAGTTTTGTTGTGTCTAGAATGAATCGCTGGATGGAGAACGGCGAAAGTCTGAATTCTTTGATGCCTTACCTGAGTAAGTTCCTTGGCCATTCGAGTACAGAAAATACTTATTACTATTATCATCAGATACAGTCGGCGTTTAAGATTGTGCGCCAGAAAGATGAACTATCTAATAGCATCATTCCGGAGGTGGCATATGAAGAATAATCAGCTGAATAAAACCCTGTTCTTCTCCAAAACGAACGATTTCTTAAATATATACCTGCCAAGACAGGCGATGAAAAGTGATAATACAATTGAAACCTATAGAGATGGCCTTACTGTTTTTAGAAAATATCTGATTGATAAAAAGCTGATATCGATACGAAAATTTAAATTTGAAGATTGTACACATGAATTCCTTTTAGAATATATGGCTCATCTGAAAGAAAAAGGGTGTGCGTCTGCTACATGTAATAACAGACTGGCGGCCATCCGAGCGTATTTATGGTACGTTGCTGATGGTGAAGTATCAATGCAGTCAATTGCCTTAGCTGCATCAAAGGTTCCATTCATCAAGGGTGAAAAGAAGGTGAACGAGGTAATAAATGCGGATGACTTCGCAGCATTACTTCTAGCACCACCAGCTAATACAAAAATAGGAATCAGAGACAGAACTATTATGATCCTCCTATATGATTCAGCCATCCGAGTTGCTGAATTAAGGGAACTGACAGTTTCATCTTTATACCTTACGGCAGAAATACCATATATCCGTATACATGGTAAAGGTGATAAGGAAAGAATTGTTTCTATAACGGATAAAACTGTTGAGCATCTCAAAAAATATATAAGTATCTTCCATGAGGATAAAGTTGGTGACAGGCCACTATTTTATACGGTCATAAAAGGAAATCTATCAGCCATTTCTACAGGTAATATAGAAAGAATACTTAATAAATATGCTGAAATAATACGTCCTGATCACCCGACACTGCCTCAAAAGATTCACCCTCATATGTTCAGGAGAACCCGGGCATGCGGCTTATATCAGAGTGGAGTTGAGTTGGAATTGGTTTCAAGAATACTTGGTCACTCCTCAACGCAGGTAACGCGTATATATGCATCACCATCAATAGAAATGCTGAAAGCTGCAATGGAAAGTAACAGCGTTGACACGCCGGAACCAGAGGAATGGCTTGAGGACGAAGCAGAATTGGCTAGATTTTGTGGAATAAGATAAATTTTATCCTCAGCTTTTATGGATAAAACCAGACTAAATGGAGTGATTCCAAAAAGTTGAGGATAATAAAAATCTAAGGATAATCCAAATTATTCTTATGTTAGGATAAGTAGGGTATACAGATATGAGAAGATCCATTGATGGACTCTGTAGTGTTGTCTATCAACAACTTAAATCTGAGCCAAACTGTACATCCATATATCTTTTCTGTGGTAAGCGTTGTGACCGCATCAAGATTCTCTTGCGAGAGCCCGATGGATTTGTATTACTCTATAAAAGACTAGATGTTAAAAGTGGTAGATTTCGTTGGCCAAGGAATTCCACTGAAGTGAAATCGATTACTTGGAAGCAATTCGATTGGCTAATGGATGGCCTCGATATAGAACAACCCAAAGCTTTAAAAACCGCCTGAATCCTTTGATTTTACTGGATTTTCACCCTGTTTTGTGTTATACTATTTGTAGTAAATCAAGGAGCAAAAACATGGTAAAAGGTAGCAGAGATATCCAACTTTTAGAGTTAAAGGATACTATTCTACAATTAAATAAAACGATTGAAACATTAACTGATACGCTTGCTAAGCAACAATCTGATAATGATAATCTACGAGCCGAGTTGGCGTGGTTTCGGCAAAAATTCTTTGGTTCCTCTAGTGAACGTCGCGTTACCGATATGGAGGGTCAGATAAATCTTTTTGGAAATTCTATCGAAGAAGATAAACCGATAGAGATGATCGAACCTGAAATTGTCCCACTTCCTAAAAAAACTCGAAAGAAAAAGCCAACCCTAAAGGAACAGTTTAAAGATATCCCTGTTAGACAGGTGACAATGGATACGCTTTCAAAAGAAGAAAAGGCATGTCCTCTTTGTGGTATCGAAATGGTTCCAATAGGAACAGAGATTATTCGCAGTGAAGTTGTCTATACACCACCTAAACTTGAACGTATTGAATATGTTGCAACTACTTATTCTTGCCAAGATTGTAAGGATACAGAAGAACCTCAATTTATTAAGGACAATGGTTTGCCAGCACTCATTCCCGGAAGCTATACATCCGAATCTTTATTAGCGTATATCATATATAGGAAATATGGTTTATTTATACCACTATATCGTCAGGAAAAAGATTTTCTGCAGCAAAATGCTCCGATAGGACGGGCTTCCATGGCCCACTGGATTATCTATGCTGCAAGGGAGTACCTGCAACCGATGTATGATTACTTCCATCACGAAATACTAAAGCGTAGATTTTTAATGATGGATGAAACTCCTGTTCAAGTATTACATGAAGATGGTCGCAGGGCACAGACAAAATCCTACTTCTGGTTAATACGTACTGGAGAAGATGGATTAAATCCCATTATTCTCTTTAACTACACACCTACAAGAGCAGGAGAAAATGCCAAACAATTCTTAAATGGAATTGCATCTGGGTTTTACCTAATGGCTGATGGATACCAGGGATACAATAAGGTAATTGATACCAAACGTTGTTGCTGTTATGCTCACATTAGAAGATACCTTCTAGAAGCCATTCCTAAAGGACAGGAAAAAGATTATACGCATCCTGCGGTGCAAGGAGTTTTATACTGTGATAAATTATTTGCTTATGAAAGATCCTACAAGGAAAAAGGTCTTTCCTATAAACAAATCGAAAAGCAACGCCTCAAAGATCAGAAACCTGTTATTGAGGGCTTTTTGACATGGACTGAACAAGTAAATCCTGGAACCAACGGCAAACTTAAGAAAGCTGTTACATACGTCCAAAACCGAAAAGATAGTCTTATGACATATCTCGAAGATGGTCGATGTAGCTTAAGTAATAATTTGAGTGAAAATGCAATTCGTCCAGTAACTGTAGGCCGTAATTATGTGCTCAATTAGGTTATGTGCTGCAACAGCTTATTCACATTGAGTATAGCATAAGCCATTGCATTCCTTAAGCACATAACTATTGAACCTTTATAAAGTGTTCAGAAAGCTAAGAATATCAGATGAAGGCTTATA
>DATERV010000195.1:0-6316 GCA_035271185.1 Lachnospiraceae bacterium
CCTTATCCTATTGATTCGTTTATAAATAATCCGTTCACTTATGTTTTCTTTTACCCAAACTTTTGCTATAATTCATATGCATTGTTAATCCATATTTTACCTAATCATAATTTATAACCCGGAGGATGGTTCATGAATCAAGAAAAAAGAAACCCAGCCAACCAGCTGACTAGAGAATACATGGTGCTTGCCCTCATGAAGCTTTTAGAATACAAGCCCCTTTCTACTATATCCATATCAGAAATCACGAAAAAGGCCGGTGTTTCCCGAATGACCTATTATCGTAACTATGCTTCCAAGGAAGAAATTTTCAAATCCCACCTGGAAGATATCTTTGCTTCCTACAAGAAAGATATCTCCGTCTGGACTCCAAAAGGTCGTTATGACGATATGAAACACATGCAGCACTGTTTCCAGTATTTTTACAGTTATAAGGACTTTATCAGATGCTTGATTAAGTCCGGCTTAGGAGACCTGGTTCGGAATGCTCTTTCTGCATATATGATAGAAACCTATTATTCTAAAAATGATGATGTGAGTACATACTATACCCTACAGGCCTTTGCTGGTTCCCTTTACAATATCTATATAGCCTGGATTGACCGGGATAATGCTGAGCCCGCATCTAAAATGGCTTCCATTATGCATAGCATCTACAATCCTGCATCTGTGATGAATTAACTATCAAAGATGTAGTCCGTAATTTTCTTCCTTCCCAAGCATTATATTTAAGCATTGAATGGCTGCACCGGAAGCACCCTTCCCAAGATTGTCAAATCGGGAGGATACTACCAGACGGTCTTCAGAACCGGTGACGAAGATTTCCAGCCCATCCCATCCACTTCTCACATTGGCAGACAAAAATCCCCTGCTCTCTGTCTCTGCACCAAAAGCATTTACTTTGATAAACTTTTCACGGGCATAATACTGCTCAAAAAAAGCTTGAAGGCTTTCCGGAGTATGTTTTTTATGTAACAGTTCATTACTGATTGGCAGTGATACAACCATACCGCTGTAATAGTCACACACAATTGGTGAGAACAAAGGTTTTTTGGTAAGTCCCGCTATCGCCTGCATTTCTTTCATATGCTTATGCTGCTGACTCAACCCATACTCCCTGGGAGCATCATAATCCGATGTTCTTTCCTTGTTCTCATATTCTGCAATCATTTTCTTTCCTCCACCGCTATAGCCGGTTAAGGAAAATGCTGATACGGGATAATCAGCACGCATAATACCTGATGCAATCAGAGGATATAAAAGAGAGATCAGCCCTGTTGCATGGCATCCGGGAACTGCAACTCTCTTTCCTTCACGAATGTTTTCACGGAATACAGGGGATAACTCCGGGAAACCATATGCCCAGCCTTTTTCTGTTCTGTGAGCGGTAGATGAATCGATAATTCGTACCTTATCATTTTCTACTAAAGTGACAGCTTCTATCGCAGCCGCATCCGGAAGGCAAAGGAATGTGATATCAGATTCATTGATCAGTCTTTTTCTTTCCTCTAAATCTTTGCGAAGTTCGGGATTGATTGATAAAAGTTTAATATCATCTCTTTCCTGAAATCTTTCATTGATTCTAAGACCTGTGGTACCTTCACTGCCATCAATAAATATTTTTATTTTTTCACGTTTCATGCTTTGATGCCTTTCTTGTATAGGTAACATAGGTAAAAGGTATCTCTCCTTCTACTCTTTCATCAATCATCTTATCAAAATTACTTTCCTCAAAGGATGGAAAAAAGGTATCTCCCTCTATTTCTGTATCTATTTCCGTAATAAACATCTGATCCACTAAAGTGATGGCTTCCTTGTATAATCCTGCTCCCCCGGAGATATAGATATTTTTCCCGGGCTGTAGTTTTTCTGCCTTTTCTATGGCAAGAGCAAGGGAACCTGCGGTGGTGCAGTTTTCTTCCTCAAAAGTGGCTGAATTAGTAACTACAACCGTAAACCTGTTGGGCAGCGGATGACCGATCTCTTCATAGGTTCTTCGTCCCATAATGACCACATTCCCTGTTGTGAGCTCACGAAATCTTCTTTGTTCACCCTTGATTCTCCAGGGTATCTGTCCTTTATTGCCGATTACCCGGTTTCTTGTGTAAGCAACGATTAAACCTATCATCCATTATCTCCTTTTTTCATCTTACTTTATCATACATAATAATGCATCTCATGCATCACATTCTCCAACCTGTATCCCATTTTTTGATACAATGCCAAAGCCGTTTTGTTACTTCCCAAAACGGTTAGAGTTGCCTTTTTTGCCCCTGCATCCTTCAAGTAACGTAATACTGTAAACAGCATCTCCTGTCCAATTCCTCTTCTTCTGTAATCCGGTATGGTAAATACATTTTCTGTAGCAAAATGTCCCTCTTCAATTTTCCAAATGGTACAGGAAGAAACAACCCTGTCCTGATCCTTGGCTGTAAAAACCTTTACATCCTCACCATTCAGTCTGAACCGGAATTCATCCTCACTATCCTGGATTCCATCATATCCGGCCTCATTTGCTGTCAAGTATGCCTGTATTCCTTCTTCATCACAGTTATGTATCCCTATCTGAACAGATCCTGTTTCTTTGGGTGCAGGTAATTCCCCGGTGAGATCAAATGCCAGTATGGGTGTAATACCAAATGCGATAAACCCATGCTTTAACAGGCGCTGCATTTCCTCCTTCTGTTCTGCCATAGTCCAGCAGCGAAGGCGTAAATTTTTTCCCGGATATTGCTTTTCATATTTAATAAAATGCTGCATTTGTTTTAAAATCAGCTCGTCCCTAACTTCATTTTCCTTGTCATAACCCGGTAGAACAGCAACCTCCATCTGCATTCTGTAACAGGATACATTGGGATTTTCCTTTTCCAGGTAGTACCAGGTCCCATCCCAGGACAAGGCTGTGACACCAACCACTCCCGCTTCATCATCTTCTGCCGTAAATATATCTTCTTTATGGAAGGATTGATTCCATTGAATACTGAGCCAAAGCATAAAATCCATCTGCTGAATTGGATCCAAATCATCTTCTTTGTAATTTCTGATTGTGATCATGCAGTAATCCCCCTCGTATAGATGTTGTTTCTCTTACGCAAAAAGAAATCTTTTTGCAAGCTTGTTATATTATAGCAAATAAGAAATCACAAAACAATGATACACCTTTATAAATTCATTCATCACGCTTTACTACATTCCTTCTTACAATATCTCCAATGTTTTCTATCATATCTCTATATTCCGGTGAATACTCTGCCAGAATATTTTGAATACATTCGGGGCTGAATCTTCGCAGGAATCTCTGCTCCGTAAAGACGTACTCTGTGTACTCCCACAAAGCATCGATACCGGAAAGATGCCTTATATCCTTTGTAATAGGATAATCAAGAGTCAGTATGGTATCCTGAGGATTAAGCAACGCATCATACCACATAAAGAACGCCGGTATGCCTTTCACAATTGTATCATACAAGCACCTGTTCCCATAAGACCTAAAATCCTCTATTTGTGAATTGTATAATGCCATCAATCTCCTGGTTTTATCTATTACCAGCTCATACCCTGCCTCATAAGCTTTCTTAGCAGTCACTACAGGCAGGGACAAGGTATTTGCTCCAGATCTTTCATACTCTTTGATGCAATACAGAACCGCACCCACAAGCTGGGAGGTCTTTTCATAAGTGATGGATGAACTTTCGCATCCAGTATACTTTCTTGCCAGCTTCTCCACTATGGGGAACAACTCTTCCATGGCTATTCCAAATGGGAGTTCATTAGAATTCACTTTCATACCGGCCGCCTGCTTTCTGTCCTGATTGCTTCGGCATATTGATCCAGACAGGTACCCTCTAAGAAATCCAAATCCCCATGACACCTTTTCTCAAATTGCTCCCTCATAAAATGAAGCAATTCATCATCCGGCACCTGGTCCATAGTTCTGTTTTTATAGTAGAAAAATATTTCCTGTAACCTGATCAGTGTCTGTACATAATCATCCTGATTGATATAAGCAGAATCACAAAATTCAAAGATAATGGATGTCAGAATACTCTTTCCGAATTCTACTCTTTTTTCTTCTACAAGAGCATGCTTTCTTTCCTGCAATAATAGCTCTACATCCTTCTGCTCCAAAGTAAGACCGAATTTCTCAGTATAACGATTGGTAGCAATAATCTGCGCAGAGCCTAATTTAGCTGTCATCAATTGTAACCAGTCATGCTTGTTTTCCATATACTTCCTCCCCTTTAGAAGAGTCAGTATAGCACGTGATAAAACGCAGCACAAGACTTGAATTTTTGGTCATTTTGTGGTAATATAATCACGTAAAAACCTCAATATTTTTTATCCTGCCTTACTCCTTTACTCTGTAGATCTTACAGTCATCAGAGCGATCCATAAACCCATATTCAATCAAAGCTCGCCTTAGAGTGGTATGGTCTTCAAAGATTCTTTTTAACACCTTATCTACTTCCGCTTCAGAGTATTCTGTGTCCTTTTTAAAGTTTTCCATGATTTCACGGAGAATAATAATCTTCTTTTTCTCCTTGGCAGGAAATTGCAATAAGGCTCCATTCTCATCCAAATAGGTGGCAAGAGTCTTTGTAACCTCCTTATCGGTGATCATATATCGGTCATCCACCATGGTAGCAGTATTATGAATCTCCTGAATCAGACCAGTATCACTTTTGGCAATGTTTCGATTGGTCTCTTCTTCTAGCGAAGTCATCAATGCTAAAAACAGCTTGGCCTGCTTTTCCCTTTCACGAAGCTTATACCTGTGGTTTCTCACAGTAGACTGTGCAATTCCCAATTCCTTTCCAATCTCCTGATCTGTCTTTCCCTCTAAAATCATGCTCAGCAGCTTATTTTGAATCTCAGATAAACCGGTGAGGCTAAGCTCTTGACCCAATAGGTAATAGGCCATATTCCGATGTTTCTTCTTCATATGCTGCATGGCAGCACCACGAGCATCGTACAAACCGTCCTGTTCCTGAAAAATCTTTCCCTTTTCATAGCACTCATTGCATATGACACAGTGATAGGTATCCTGATCTTCCTGGAATCCTGTCAAAATCTCATTTAAGTCGTATTCCCAAATCATCTTTTTCCTCCTGAACTAACAAACTTAAGTTATTAATCAGGATCCATTTGCCGTTTACCCCAATGGTTCCAGTTATTGTTACATGATATTGTCATTATATGTCCTCTGCGTCTATTTGTCTACCACATAACAAACATATCCGAATTTTGTTTGCTTTATATGTACTTGCATTATAAATGAGCTCGCAAAAAGAGGCAGACCTATGTTTTAAGTCTGCCTTACCTTTTATCTATATGCTACGTTACAAAGATACCAGAATCAATAATATTTTTCCAGTCCTTCTTACCACTTTCAATTCATCATTCCTCATCTTTCTCGTATTCCAGAATATCTCCTGGCTGACAGTCCAAGGCTTCACAAATGGCCATTAACGTAGAAAAACGGATAGCACTGATTTTACCTGTTTTCATCTTAGACAAATTCACATTGGATACTCCAACCTTTTCAGCCAGCTCATTGAGGGAAATTTTTCTATCTGCCATGACTCTGTCCAATCTGAGTACAATTTTACCCATAATAATCTCCATTCTGCCGAATTCCTGCGAATTTGGGCGGTAGCACAAATTTGCCGTGTGAAAATTGCTTCTTAATTTTCACACTACCCTCCTATAATGTTTCATCTGATTCTATCTGCAACTTACTGCCATATTCAAACATATAGGATATTCCCCAGATGATAAATGCACCAACTAATCCTGAAAGATTAACGGATAAACTATCACCTATTTCTTTACCGGAGACATCGAACATATTTACCAGAAAGTAAAGAATTGCCACCACCCTTAATCTATTTACATTCTTCATTACAAAGGGGGTCCCTTCTCTACCTGCATCTCCGAAGAACGTGCCTGCAACGCCAAACATGACAGCTGATAGAATAAGCTTTATTATCAGAACAACAAAAATATGGATGATAGACGCTTTACTTAAGTTTTCCATCCATTCTTCAGAAACAGGAGCCATTACTGTAATTTTACCTGTTTGAAAAAGTGGCCCTAAATCTCCCTTCAGTGCCACATAAACAATAGCTGACGCTATAAGACCAAGTGCAACATAGCAAACCACTCTGCTGATCTTTAGCAAAACTGTAATGATATAACAAGTCTTTTCAATCTTTTTCTTTGTATCTATTGTATCCATATCTATTCCTCCCGGATTTTACCTGTGTTTCTATCCTGTATTTTTATAGTGTTATTATATCCCGATTTTTATCTTATG
>DATERV010000196.1:0-4825 GCA_035271185.1 Lachnospiraceae bacterium
ACATTTATCTGAGCAACTTTCGTTAACGAAACAATTGCTATATTTTTTAACATATCAAAAGCATTATTGCTACCACGAAAAAGAAATTCTTAAAAAGGACAGGACAACAAGATTTTTATATGTGCCATGTTTATCTTTAAAGGTAATTCAGAAGTGGATATTAACTGAAATACTTGAAAAAATAAATGTTTCGGGGCAAGCGATGGCTTTTGTTCCACGAAAAAATGGTCTTAAGGAGAATGCAGAATTTCATAAAAAAAATATTTTTTTGTTAGAGATGGATATAACTAATTTCTTTGGAACAATTACGGAAAAACAGGTTTTTATTTTGTTTTGTAATATAGGATATGGAAGCAAAGTAGCGGCTGTTTTAACTAACTTATGCACGTTCGAAGGTGTTCTTCCACAGGGAGCAGTAACTTCGCCATATATCGCAAATTTGGTTTGTTACCATCTAGATGCGAGATTAAATGGGTATTGTAGCAGGAAAGATATTGCTTATACACGTTATGCCGATGATTTGACATTCTCATCAAATAACAGAATTTTACTCAATAGGGCAGAAAAATTCGTGAAGTATATTGTTACAGAAGAGGGATTCGGTATTAATGAAAAAAAGACAAGATATTTATCTAATGATGTTAAGAAAACAGTTACTGGAATTACAATAAACAACGAAGAAGTTCATGTTGATAAGCAGTTTAAAAGAATTATTAGATCACAAATCTATAATTCATTTAAAACAAAGAACTATGATGTTAATAATCAAATTCAGGGAAAGATCGCATATGTTAATTCTATTGAGAATGGTTTCCTGAATAAAATTGTTAGTTACATAAAGACAATTATAGCAAAACCAGAATTTTCGAGTGATATAGAAATTGTAAATGCTTTTAATAAAAACAAGCTGTACTCAATAGTACCAGATATGGTTTTTGAAGAGAAAATAGAATCGCCTTTTGATTAAGCATGAGGCAGATTTTAATTAATGTTAATGATAGCATTTTGTTCGCGTCAACAAAATGGTTAAGTAATCTTTCGAATTGGCATTAGGATAACATTTCCTGATGCTTTTTCTTTTGGTACTTCAGGATTAGTGGAATACCTGGCACACCTATGGGTGGTTCTGGTACGGGATTAGTGTCACCACTAAGTGATTCAAGACTACAATTAGAAGAGGAGCAGATGAAAATTAACGCTGAAGCAAATGGTGCGTAATCCGGTGAAAATGGACACCTGTTAGGAGAACATTACATGACTGCTATTATGCCTGCGGGAGTTCGTAAGCCTAAACAGAAAGCATCTGTAGAAGGTACAGTAGAAAAGATGTAAACGGCAAGTACTTTCCAGCATTTTTTGGCAAATAAAATCCAGCACTTTTGCTTATAACTCCCCGCGGACAATCCGCGGGGCATTTTTTAACTAAATGGAAGTTCTTCGTCTAAAAGGTGTGTGTCCATGTTTGTAGGTATATCTTGTAGGTATCGTTCCACTACTTCTTCGTCATCATCCCATCCATAATAAGCCATTGAAAACTTTCGTGTTTCATCAGGATTCATTCCTTTGGTATGCTGACGAATGTACTCTTCATCACGATAGACGGTCAAAAATTCTACTGGAACCTGCCCATCTGCCCATGCACCACATGTATTCTCATACACGCTGTGCCCATCTTTTACCCATTCACGCAGTGCACGCATCTCTTTCTTGGTCATGGATGTTTCTTTTATATATTTCTTATAATGGGTAGTAAGTAATTCTTCCACTTCTGGGAATAAGTGCTTATTAAACTTCATTGGTCGCTCGTCCTTCCTCTAAAAAAGATTTCCTGTTTTCTAACCTGTAGCTTTTTCCTGTCATCTGTATTCGATCGCATCGATAAGATAGCCGATCAAGGATTGCGGTTGCCAGTGCTGCATCATCTAAGAATTCAGCCCATTCCTCAGAACCTTTGTTTGTCGTTATGATAATAGATGTCTGTTCCTGAAGCTCTGATATCAGCTGAAAGAACAGATTTCCCTCCGTTTTCGTAATGGGAAGATAACCAACCTCATTAATCACCAGAAGATTTGACTTGTGGATTCGGTTCATCTTTGCACGAGACCGGCGGTCTATTTCAGACGTACGTAGGCACTGCATTAACGACTGCATTGTCGTATAGCTTGCTTTATAACCTTCCTCGCAGGCATGATGTGCAAGTGCGATTGCCAGATGAGTTTTTCCAACTCCCGGAGGACCGGAAAGTATAAGATTATACAGACCATCAATCCAGGTCAGTTCTGAAAGCTGATTAAGCTGCTTCTTTGTGATAGACTGACAGAAGCTCAGATCAAAATCTTTTAGATATTTCGGATACGGAAAACCTGCTTCCTTGATTCGTTTTTCTTTTACTTTATCCTGACGATATCTGATTTCACTACCAAGCAGTTCCTGCAAAAATGTTACATAGCTTGATTCCCCTGTCTCAGCAGCGTGAATTAATGTTTCAAGTTCATTCTTTGTATGTATCAGCCCCAGTGTTCCAGCATAGGTTCTGATTTCCCGTAGATTATCCATTTACAACACTCCTTCCCATTGCCTGTTCATATACACTTAAATTTCTGATTTCCGGTGTATTCCCACGGTACTTGGATGGAAGTGCTGACATTCTTTCTTTCTTTTGGGGTTCTGTTTTTATCTGATTCAGATAAATAATACTGGACTTTAAGTCTCCAGCAGAATACAGCTCTTTTTCCGAGCAGTAGTGAAGCCCATGAATCAGAAGTTCTGTGTTCCATTCTTCGAACAGTTTTCGGATCACACCAAGTTGATCCCTGTAATAACGGGGCTTTTCCTGATGGATGTGCTCTAAAAACGGTGCAACAAGTTCATCATTCTGAAATAGTTCCTGTACAGTGTTCTCTTGTTCTTGTATGGACTTGCTTTTGTCCCGTTCCTCTCTTTTCTGACCTATCAGTTTTCCTTTATTATGGCAGAGCGGGTGGGTTGCATAAATTTCACCAGTCAGAGTATCTGTGATAGAAATAACATCATCTTCAACCACCATGAATACTCTTTTTCCAGCACTGTATGTACCTTTTGGTACGCGATAGCGGTTTCCCTTATATAAAACAATGTTGTCTTTTCTGACCTGATAATCTATACTGTCATTAGCAGCAACAGTGAAGCTGTACTCAGATACTGGTATGAGGTATTCCTTTTCGAGAGAAAATACCTCTGCCGGTATCTTTTGCGTTGTTCCATGTTTTTTCTTATTTCCAGTTCTTTTCAGCCAGGCAATGCAGTCTGCATTAAAGCTGTCTATATCCCTGAAAATACGATGTTCTGCAAAGCCATGCTTGGCATACTTCACGACATTTTCAATCAGTCCTTTGGATTCGGGATCTGCTCCATGGCAGAGGAAGATATCAAATTTCACTTCATTTACATAGCTCTGAAATCCTTCGGTATAAATAATGTCACCATTGTTCTCACTGACTGCAAGTATCTTGTCCTGGTCATAAACCATTTCCTGCGGTCGCCCTCCAAAGAAAGTAAATGCCTTGATATGAGCTTGTACAAATGAATGAGCGGTACCATATGTTAAAAGACATTCGCCAAGACCTTCTGATAAGGAAGCGAGCGATGACGACACTCCCAGAACTGGCAGGTTACTTAGCCATTCCTGGCAAAGTAGCAAAGAAGTATTTTGAAGAGAAATTTTACGGAGTAATGTCAGCGTAAGGAAAGGAGATATTAATGGCAGCATATAAAGATGAGGAGCGAGGCACATGGTATATCTCGTTCCATTACAATGACTGGACTGGTAAGAATAAGCGTAAATTGAAGCGTGGTTTTAAAACCAGAAGAGAAGCACTAGAGTGGGAGCAACATTTTCGTATGAAGGAAGAATCCAATTTAGAGATGACAAGCAGGGTGTGGAGAAAGAATTGGTGGAGAGAAATGGGTTAATATGGTATTCTATAACAGATAAAGAAACTAATCCTGAAGTAATGGTAGTACGGAGGTTACTTCAGGGTTTTTATATAATGCACAGGAGGATACACATATGAATTGTCGCTTACTCGGATTTTTTAGCGGATTCCCCAATTATCGCTTTCCAAACGATGTGGCTAAGCGGTTGAGTGAAAAACTGATACATCGCAACAATCTTGTCTTTGTGAGTGCATGGCCAACGGATTATGATAAAAATGACAGCGATTCGGACGGTATGCATAATATGTTTGTTGAATACAACATTCCTTTCGCACAACACTGTGTGATTGATAATCGTATGGAAGCGTCCAAAGCCATACAATTGATTCATGAAGCCTCCTGTGTATTTCTCATGGGTGGTTACCCCGGATTGCAATTACAACTAATACGCGATAAAGGATTGGATAATGCAATTTGCGATACAACAGCGGCAGTGTTGGGCGTTAGTGCGGGTGCAATAAACATGGCTAAACGCTCACTTGATACTAAGGAATCACCTATCCCATATGATGGTCTGGGTCTGGCTGACATTACTGTTAAACCACACTTTGAACTTAAAAACCAGCAAGTATTGTCAACTTTATTGGAAATATCCATAGAGCTTCCCATTTGTGCGATGGAAGATGAGAGTGCCATTTTCGTGAAAGGTGACAGTATTTCGTACATAGGAAAAATTCATTTGGTAAACAAAGGTGAAATTTGTCCCATTTCACAGGAAAATCTATCTATGCTTATAACTCGATAAACATTCTGACTTTAAAATTATTATTGCTTTTAACTATTTCAGTAAATAAAAAGAAGGAAGATTCGCATGGAAAGTTCAAGATTAATAATGTTTGAAGGATTACCC
>DATERV010000197.1:0-5209 GCA_035271185.1 Lachnospiraceae bacterium
ACCAGAGATTTGCCTCCACCTTCCTTCAGATTCCACCTCACGATGGACACCCTTGGTCTTGGCTGTATCCTTCCCACTACTAGGGCGGATTTGGGACTTTCACCCCTTAGAAACGTGCGCCGCCAGGCGCACACTAAAAAATGACAGAGTGTTGCTTAACACTCTGTCATTTTAGTTTGGTTCAACTATTCAACCTTAATACTGGTTTTCTTCTTGTTCCTCAATTTCCAACTCCATAATCCTAGTTAGCAGACTTTCCTGCTGTGCTTCCTCATGGTCCAACTCCTGCTGCAAATCAGACAGCTGTATATAGTCACAACTTATGGCAGGATCTACCAGTTTGAGTCTAATGGCATTGCTTTTTTCTTCACTTTCCTCCATCTGCCTCTCATACTTGATAATCTGCTGTTGTCTTCTTGCCGCTATTTTTCCGGGATTGTAATAGGTCTTCTTATCAAAAACATCCTCAAGCGTAGGATTTTTCTGCTCTGTACTTTTACTTTTGACATTCTGTCCATTCCGATTGATTTCTTTTTGCTTTTCCTGAAGATATTCATCATATCCACAATCATAATAAGTCACCATCTCTTTTGTAAACTCCATGATACCGGTAGCAATTTGTTTCATAAAATACCTGTCATGTGAAACGCATAATACAGTACCGGAGTAAGCAGTGAGCATATTCTCCAAAGCTTCTTTTCCCACAATATCCATATGGTTGGTAGGTTCATCCAAAACAAGAAAATTGGGTCTTCTCTTCAGCACTTTGCAAAGTGCCAGACGTACCTTTTCCCCACCTGACAATTGCCATAGCGGCTTTTCTGCTTCCTCTCCGGAAAACAGGAAATTGCCTAGCGACTGCCTGACTTCCGTTCTCTCCATATTAGGATATTCCGTCCAAAAATCATCTAGTACGGTACTTTCCGGGTTCTCCTTTTCTTCAAGGGCTGCCTGCTGGTCAAAATAGCCATATTCTACCCGTTGTCCCACCCGGAACTCACCCCTCACAGGGTCGACCAATCCAACAATAGTTTTTAAGAAAGTAGATTTTCCCGTTCCATTCTCACCCACTATCACCACTCTTTTCCCTTTGATCAACGTAAAATTAACCCTGGCAAGTACTTTATCATACCCAATTTCCAGGTTTTTTGTAGAAAGCACCTCTTTATAGCTCTCTACACAAGGGTCAAAATTGGCATGAAAGCTGCTTACGTCAAAGCGTCTGGGTTTTTCTATCTTCACCATATGTTCAATAACCATTCTCTTTGAACGGGTAGCTGCTACCTTTGTTGGTGTGCTTTTCCACTTCTCTATCCATTCTGTAAGCCTGGCTATTTCCTTTTGCTGTATCTCATAATCTTTTTCGTGCTTCTCTGCATTTAATTTCTTTTGTTCCATAAAAGCAGAATAATTTCCCGTATAACGTTTCATTCTGTGATATTCAATTTCATAGGTCACATCTATGACCCTGTCCAAAAACATCCGGTCATGGGAAACGATGACCACTGCTTTCTGATAGCTTTTGAGGTAATTTTCCAGCCACTCTATCGTGGGCAGATCCAAGTGGTTGGTGGGTTCATCCAAAAGCATGATATCCGGTTTTGTCAGAAGTAACTTAATAAAAGCTACTTTAGTCTGCTGACCTCCGGAAAAGGTTCCTATGGGACGTTTCATGTCTTCCAGGGCAAAGCCAAACCTTTGAAATACAGATTCCATTTCCTGCTTGTAGTGATAACCATCTAAACTTTCCATTTTGCTCTGTAATTCTGCATATTTTTTGAGAGTGCTTTCCTGTTGATCTACCTTCATCAACTCTTCCATTTCTGAAAGCTGCCTTTCCAAAAGAAATACAGGCTCATAAACCTTTTTTATTTCTTCCTCCACAGTACATTCAGTATCTGTAAAATTAATTTGCTGCAGATACCCGATCTGCTGCTTACCGGCCATAGTGATTCCGCATTCTTCATCACTATCCAGATTAGACATTTCTATCAACCCGGCAATCAGCTTCAGAAATGTGGTCTTCCCACATCCATTTCTGCCAACAACCGCTATTTTTTCATTATCTCTGATATCAAAATTGATATCCTGTAAAATCAAATCTGCTGCATATGCAACATTAGCATGCCTTATCTGATATCTCACTGTAATCCCTCTTTCCCCACATTCTGTATCTCGGACCTACGGTAAAACTTTTTTCGTCCTCATCCTTACTGTGCAATCCCAACATATCTTTTATCTTATCATATTTTTCCGCAATCGGCTACTAGCGCAAATGAATATGCATGGTACGAAAGGCACGCTGCCGCTTTATATATATATGTTCATAAAAGTCTTGACATTTTATATATATCCATGTAAAATACATAATGTTGCAAGCGTGAAAAGCAGGCTTGTTAAAGGTAAATGTGCGTTTAGCTCAGCTGGATAGAGCGTTTGGCTACGGACCAAAAGGCCGGGGGTTCGAATCCTCTAACGCACGTTATAGAAGAAAAGGAGAACCCAGGAAGTTAAGGATTCTCTTTTTTTATTATACACTTTAATCTGGCTTCGGATGCGCTGCATGTTTGGTTCATGATATTTCCATTAAGGGAAAAGATACCTTTTATGAAAAATTTGGATTTTTTAGAAGACCAGCTGAAACAAGTGGTCCAGGAATGGAAAAATGGATTGACATAGATAGGTAAACAAAAAAGAGGCTTAGCCTCTTTTTTTGTTTACGTGATATATAGTTTTCACTTTTTACTTTTCACTTTTACTTTACTATCTTCTATTTTATTGGTTCTCTTTCTTCTTCCCAACATTATCCATTTTCTGAAGAATCCAAACCAAAATCATTATGATAATAATGGCAGCAAAAATTCCAGCCATTCCAAATCCCATAATCTCTAATGCATTCAAAATATTTTCCTTCATTTTCTACCTCCTACAAAAACTGTGAAACAAGCTGAATGATAAGGCCACCTGCAATTGCAGAGGAAATTTGCCCTGCTACATTGGCACCTGCTGCCTGCATGATAATAATATTGCCTGGATCCTCTTCCTGAGCCATCTTCTGTACTACACGGGCTGCCATAGGGAACGCGGAAATTCCTGCCGCTCCTACCATAGGATTAATCTTCTTTTTCAGGAACAGATTCATCACCTTAGCCAGTAGAACTCCGCCAAAGGTATCAAAAACAAATGCTGCAAGACCGATCAACATAACCAATAATGTATCTACACGTACAAAAGCTTCTGCTGTCATACTGAATGATATGGTAATACCTAATAATAAGGTAATCAGATTGGTTAACGGTCCCTGTGCTGTTTCGGAAAGATTCTGCAACACACCACATTCACGAATCAGATTACCAAACATGAGGAAACCTACCAGTGAAGCAGAAGAAGGTGCAACAAACCCAACAATAATAGTAACTACAATTGGAAATAGTATTCTGGTTCTCCTGGAAACAGAACCTGCTCTGTATTCCATTCTGATACATCTTTCCTTCTTAGTGGTAATCATCTTGATTGCTAATGGTTGTACAATCGGTACCAACGCCATATAGGAATAGGCTGCCACGGCAATTGCACCAATGTATTTCGTACCCAGAACTTGTGATACCAGAAGAGAAGTCGGACCATCTGCCGCACCAATGATTCCTATGCTGGCAGCATCCTTAAGGTCAAATCCAAGTACTACTGCAAGTAATAGCGCTGCAAAAATACCAAACTGAGATCCGGCACCAAATAAAAACATGATTGGTTTAGAAAGAAGAGGACCAAAATCTATCATGGCTCCTATTCCGATAAATAAAAGAAGCGGAAGCGCTTCAGAAGCTTCTATTCCTACCTCATATAACCATTGTACGATACCGTTTGTTTCTCCTACGCTTTGCAAAATCTGATTCACCGCATTTGTGCCGGGTAAATTTACTAAAATTGCACCAAACCCCATTGGTAAAAGCAGTGACGGTTCGTATTGTTTTTTAATTGCTAACCAAATCAGGATTGCACCTACCACATACATCAGAATCTGCTGCCAGGTTACAGAGCATAATCCTTCCCATAAAAAATTCATTTCATTTCCTCCCGCGTATAATTTGTCTCTAATCAAGTATAGTAAACATAGTTATTATAGTATTTTAATGAAACAATGTAAAGGAATCTTTGTCTTGAGCCATGTAAAGAAATCTTAACATTTAACCTTTTACAAAATAATAAACGGTAAGGAGAACAAGCATGCGATTTGATATGCACTGTCACACAAAGGAAGGCTCGCCGGATGGACGAATCAGTCTCTTCGAATATGTTTCTATATTAAAGGAAAGGAACTACCAGGGTATGTTGATTACTGACCACAACTCCTATAAAGCATACCGCTATTTTATCAAAAACAAGGACAACCCTGTATTCGATAACTTTACAGTACTAAAGGGAATTGAATATGATACCATTAATGCAGGACATATTCTTGTGATTGTACCAGAATACATTAAGCTGCCGGTACTAGAATTACGAGGATTACCGGTTATGGCCTTAATTGAGATTGTACATTTTTTTGGGGGTATTCTGGGGCCTGCACATCCATGTGGTGAAAAATATTTAAGTCTGTGCAATACGAAGCGTTATCACAAAGATCATGATATCATCAGGCATTTTGATTTTATAGAGACGTTTAACTCCTGCGAGTCCATGGCCTCCAATGCAGCTGCTCGCGAACTGGCAAAAAGATATTTTCTACCCGGATTTGGAGGTAGTGATGCACATAAATCAGATTGCGCCGGCATGGCTTATACCGAATTTGATGCTTCCATACTAAATGAATCAGATCTGATTCAATATGTCCGGGAAAAACAGCCTATCCGTTGTTGGGGTAACTATTACCACAAAACCACAAAACAGCGTATCGGCTCTTTGAATCATGTCCTGGTATACTCCTTCTGGGTCTATAATAAAGCCGCTGCACTTCTTCGCTCTATTCATCGCCGGATGGAAATCAGGTCATATCATAAAAAAAATGTCTAGAATAAACGCAGAAATATGTTAAAGTAACATGTAAAAGTGTATGAATCGCATAATAAAGTGTACATTAGTCAATGATGTGACACCTACTTCTCAAAAATAAAAAAGTTGGTATGTTACTATAAATGTTAATCATTATAAAGAAAGCTGTAACACTTTATTTATGCTGAATTTCTAATTCAAAACGCTTTTGTAAAGATGA
>DATERV010000198.1:0-2514 GCA_035271185.1 Lachnospiraceae bacterium
CCCAGAAACAAGAAAAAGAGCCCTCGATATCATTATCTTTGATAACGAATTCCATGTGTTGAAATTAAAAAAAGTTTGGTGATCATGCCTAGGATGCCTAGAGCATACTTCCTCTTTATAATGGTTGTTTCTCGTGGTATCAGCAATACACGACAAGCAACTGGCGTTCATCTCATCCCAGTCCTTATATGCTTCAAACATCGGATAGCTGATCAAGAGTAAGCCGTTTTCCGTTTCATTGTTAAAAAATTGCAGTAACTCATTGATCTTATTGCTTTTTTCTTCATAAGACATACCTCTATCAACATGGATATCATGATCGAAAAATAGATATATAGCTGATATTTCTTCTGAAGACTTGATCTCTGTACATGCATCGGGGTTTTTTTCCTTCAGGACACTAAAAGGGTCAAGAAAGCCCTCCCCATCTTTTAATTCATCATAAAATGCAAATATGTCGGTTTTGAAGCATACTGAAATTCTCTGTTTATTATCATCCTTATTGAAAAAACTGGTTTCAAGTTTCTTCAGAATACTTGGTTCTGTTCTCTCTCCTTCAAGGATAAAAAGTATTGTTGTCATGAGTTTACAAACATCTTGGATTTGTACATCTTTTCAAGATTGTGAGCATGTCTTAGTTCTTTATCTGTCAGGTT
Organism: Lachnospiraceae bacterium; assembly: GCA_035271185.1. GTDB lineage: Bacteria > Bacillota > Clostridia > Lachnospirales > Lachnospiraceae > Acetatifactor. The sequence goes on from DATERV010000198.1 coordinate 657, forward strand.
AGGAAAGGAAGCAATCTTTTCTTGAGACATGATAAAGAAACAATCGGGGCGCAATAATTCATTCGTCATGAGAGTAGTGTTATGGGTTGTGAGGATTACCTGACAGTTAACTTTCTTGAGTAGTTTAATAATTTCTGCTGAGATGGAATAGTTATAAAAGGCATCGAATTCATCAATGCATACAAGGCTTGCAGGGTGAGAACTGTCCCGCATTCTTTGAAGCCAGAAGAAGAACAGAGTCAGAGCCCTTATTCCCGAGGAACAATTATCCAAGAAATCAACTTTCCTGTTCTTGTAATTGTAATATAAATCAAATTCCCCATCAGGGTTCTTTTCAGCAACGATGTTGTTTTCCACTCCAATATTGCCAAGAAATTGCTTGAATTCTTCTACATTTTTCTGATCAATAATGTCTCTGCCAATATTTCGGCCATTATTCGTTAATGGTTCAAATCCCTGGAAATCCCTTCTGTCTAAGGACCAGAATTCAAGCATTCGCTCCACAAATGAAAAGAATAGGTTGAATGTTATGTTTTCAACCGTATCCGTAAGTATTGAATTAGCCTTTACATATTTTACCAGCGAGATATCAATTTTATCCAAATCGATATTCAAGGATTCAGTACCACCCATCGCAAGAATTGGCTTTCCTTTAATTATACGTTTATCATAGTGAAGTACCGTTTTATCACCAATGGTTAAGCTTTCATACTGGATTTTCCTAAAGGATTTTTTCCCATACGCATAGCGGACTGGTATTCCCTTGAATTGAAACAGGTACTCAAACTCCGTCAAATCGATTGGATCCGTGTTTCCATTGCTATAGTTGGATTCGTAATAAGTTGGCGATACCCTATTGTCAGTAAGGTTGGATACAATGTCAAAAATTGCGTGGCAAAGATTGCTTTTCCCTATTCCATTCGGGCCATATAGTAAAGCCAATTTAACAATCTTTTCTTCTGGATCAATGGCCTGTTCGTTGAATGCATAATTCCTAACATCGCCTAGATCCAACGTAGTTTTGTTTTCAAATCCTTTGAAATTGGTTACGGAAAATTTTTTTAACATGTTTTTTCTCTTATGGTTAAGTTGTATTTATTGTAAACCAAATATTTTGTTAAGACAATCATATCCCGTAGTTTTTTTACGGATTCGGTTATTCTTTCTGTTTCAAGTGTTTTTACAACTCAATACTTTAGGTGTCTAGCATTGCATATTTCAAGCCTGCCTATTATTTGGCAAGCTGTTTATTGTAAAAATCCAAGCTTTTTACGGGTCTTATCCTACCTAGAGGGGAGTCCCATGGTATACTCAAGAGCAAACGGTCTCTTAATGGAGTGTTTTCATGAAACGAAGCCTTATCCTCCTCGTTGCTATCATCTTGTTGGGATCCTGTACCGTATCAAGGGACAGTAGGACTCCCGGTCCGGAATTGTTCTCCTCTGTTTTGAAAGGGGCTTGCTATGATTTGGAGGGGAATCCGGTAGAGGTCGATGCCGACTACTACCTGATCTACTATGCAGCCGATTGGTGTCCCTACTGCACGGAGTATGCCCAAGAGCTAAAACAGACCTATTCCCAGCTCAAGAAGATGTACGGCAATGTGGAGATCATCTTTGCAGGCCATGTCCGTGATGAGGGAAACGAGGATCTGCTCTCCTTTATGGATCAGGGTGAGTACCCCTTTCCTTATATCAGGTACGAGTTCAGAGAGAGTACGAACATAATGCATCTGGTTGACGTACCCAAGTTTTGGATTCCCGGCTTTGTGCTCCTGGATGCGTACGGCAATGTCATTTCATCATCCAATGGGGAGGATAAGGATGCCTACTACCTGCAGCGACCCATCAATGCCTAC
>DATERV010000199.1:0-2660 GCA_035271185.1 Lachnospiraceae bacterium
ACTTAATCGTTTAATCAATTTTTGCTAAATAATTATAAAGGAGATAAAATAATGAAATTTGGTTGTTTTGATGATGGTAATCAGGAATACGTGATAAATACACCTAAAACTCCGCTTCCATGGATCAACTACTTAGGCTGCAAGGATTTTTTCAGCTTAATATCCAATACCTGCGGGGGCTATTCTTTTTATAAGGATGCTAAGTTATTGCGCCTAACCAGATATCGCTACAATGATATTCCGGCAGATACAAATGGCAAGTACTTTTACATAAAGGACGGTAATACCGTTTGGAATCCAGGCTGGCAGCCTACTAAAACAGACCTTGACTTTTATGAATGCCGCCATGGTATGGGTTATAGTAAGTTTTCCGGTAAAAAAAATGATGTAGAAGCTTCTGTATTAACTTTTGTACCTATGGAGGATAATTGTGAAGTAAGTCGTCTGGTTGTTACCAATCATTCTACTACTAATAAGGATTTATCTCTTTTCTCATATGTAGAGTGGTGTCTCTGGAATGCAGATGATGATATGAAGAATTTTCAGCGTAACTTTAATACAGGGGAAGTTGAAGTTGTGGATTCAACCATTTTCCACAAAACAGAATACAGAGAACGTCGTAATCACTATGCTGTCTATTCAGTCAATACTGAAGTAAATGGCTTTGATACCAGTAGGGACAGCTTCATAGGTGCTTATCGCGGAGCGGATTTTCCTTTGGTTGTAGAGAACGGAGCCTGCACCAATTCTGTAGCAAGTGGCTGGTCTCCTATCGCTGCTCATCAGATTAATGTTACATTACTTCCCGGTGAAAGCAGAAGCTTTATCTTTGTCCTCGGCTATATTGAAAATCCTGATGACCAGAAATGGGAATCTTATGGCAAAATAAACAAAAAACCTGCGTTTGCCATGCTTGACCGTTACAAGACAGATGCAGATGTAGATACAGCATTTACTGAGTTGAAAAATTACTGGAAACAGCTTCTTTCTAAATATTCTGTAGAATCTTCCAATGATAAAGTAAACCGTATGGTTAATATCTGGAACCAGTATCAGTGTATGGTTACCTTTAACATGTCACGTTCCGCTTCTTATTTTGAATCCGGTATTGGTCGTGGTATGGGATTCCGTGATTCCTGTCAGGACCTGCTTGGTTTTGTTCACCTGATTCCGGATCGTGCAAGGGAACGTATTGTCGATATTGCTTCTACCCAGCTTAAGGATGGCAGTGCTTATCATCAGTACCAGCCACTTACCAAAAAGGGGAATTCCGACATCGGCATTGGCTTCAATGATGATCCACTCTGGCTCATTGCCGGTACATCCGCCTATGTGAGAGAAACAGGTGATACCTCCATTCTTACTGAGATGGTACCTTACGACAATGATATTTCCTTAGCTACTACCTTGATGGAACATCTCAAACGTTCCTTGGGCTATATAATCATTCATAAGGGTCCTCATAACTTACCTTTAATTGGCCGTGCAGACTGGAATGACTGTCTCAACTTGAACTGTTTCTCTGAACATCCGGGTGAGTCATTCCAGACCTTCGGTCCCAGTGAAGGTCCTGTAGCAGAATCCGTATTTATTGCAGGCATGTTTGTCAAATATGGTGAGGAATATGCTCAGCTTGCTGAGCTTTTAGGCGATGTGGAAGAAGCAAAGAGAGCTCGTGAAGAAGTGAAAGTTATGAATGCAGCCATACTTAAAGATGGTTGGGACGGTGAATGGTTTATACGTGCATATGATGCATACAGTCATAAAGTAGGTTCCAAAGAATGTGAAGAAGGTCAGATTTTCATTGAGCCTCAGGGCTTCTGTGTACTGGCAGGTGTAGGTGTGGAAGAAGGCCTTGCCGAGAAAGCTTTGGATTCCGTGAATGAAAGACTTGACTCCAAATATGGTATAATGATTTTACAGCCGGCTTATACAAGATATCATGTGGAACTTGGTGAGATTTCCTCCTATCCACCCGGATATAAGGAAAATGCAGGTATCTTCTGTCACAACAATCCGTGGGTTTCCATTGCGGAAACAGTTATCGGACGGGGAGACCGTGCATTTGAAATTTATCGCAAGACCTGCCCTGCTTATGTAGAGGACATCAGTGAAATCCATCGTACAGAGCCTTATATTTATTCCCAGATGATTGCAGGTCATGATGCAAAATTCTTTGGTGAAGCAAAGAACAGCTGGCTGACAGGCACCGCAGCATGGACCTTTGTAAATATATCCCAATATATTCTGGGTGTTTACCCTACCCATATGGGACTTAGTATTGATCCTTGTGTACCAAAAGATTTTGGTGATTTCAAGTTAACCAGAAGTTTCCGTGAAGGTGTTTACCACATTGAAGTAAAGAATCCTTCCAACGTGGAAAAAGGCGTTGTCTCCATGGTAGTGGATGGAAAGCCGGTAAATGGTCAAATTATTCCTTACGAAAAAGGAAAGGCCGTTTACAATGTAGTTGTTACTATGGGGTAGTAGCAGCCCTTTGGTATAAATTCCCTTTTATCAATCGGGTAGGAGGTAAATAATTATTTTATTTACCGTCCTCCCACACCACCGTACGTACGGTTCCGTATACGGCGGTTCCTTAGTTTTCATAAACTATCAGATAATAGTCGAGTAGGGATGTATATCCCAACTTGGCTATT
>DATERV010000200.1:0-7781 GCA_035271185.1 Lachnospiraceae bacterium
CCATTTCAGTTTTACTTGTGGCACCTTTTTCAACAAAACTTACTAAACGCTTTGGTAAGAAGGAAGTAGGAAGCATCAGCGTTTTGGTTGCTTCCATAACATACTTTATTCTGTTTTTCCTTAAAGTGCAAAATGTTATAGTATTTATGATAATATTTTTTATTGCGACCATTGGTTTCAGTATGTTCAACATAACTATATGGGCATTCATCACAGATGTAATTGTTTATCAGGAAGTGAAAACATACAAACGAGAAGATGGCACCATATATGCGGTATACTCCTTTGCTCGTAAACTTGGACAGGCTTTGGCTGGAGGGATCGGTGGTTTTGCATTAACAGCTATAGGTTATGAATCAAAAGCAGTTTCACAGACAAAAGAGGTAGCTTTAAACATTTATAACATTTCTACCCTTGTACCAGCAATCGCATATCTGGGAGTAGCGCTGGTCCTGTTTTTTGCATATCCTTTAAGTAAGAAACGAGTGGAAGAAAATATTGCTGAACTGAAACGGCGCCATGAAGACTTGGTATTATAAAATGGAGGGTGAAAGAATGGTAGATTTAAAAGCAAAGCCATATAATCTAGATACGGAAGCAATCAAGTGGGTAGAGAATATCATTTCCTCTATGACACTGGAGGAAAAGATTGGTCAGCTTTTTGTGAATATGGGTTCCTCAAGGGATGAGGATTATTTAAAGGATGTTGTAACTAAATACAAATTTGGTGCAGTACGCTACAATCCTGCTTTAGCAGCTGAAATACATGAGCAGAACTGTATTTTACAGGAAAATTCAAAGATTCCGCTTCTTATTGCAGCAAATACCGAAGCTGGTGGTAACGGCGCCTGCACAGACGGAACTGAAATTGGTTTGGAAATTAAAATTGGAGCAACGAATGATCCGAAATATGCCTACGAAATGGGAAGGATATCTGGCATTGAGGCAGCAGCAGTTGGCTGTAACTGGAGCTTTGCACCGATAGTAGATATCAACAGGAACTGGAGAAACCCCATTATTTCATCTCGTACCTTTGGTCAGGACGCAGACAAAGTACTTGCCTATTCCAATGAATACATGAGAGGTTTTATGGAGAGCAATATGGTCTGTGCTATGAAGCATTTTCCAGGTGATGGAATTGATGAACGTGACCAACATCTAAGCAACAGTGTTAACAGCTTATCCCGTGAGGAATGGGATCAAACCTTTGGTAAGGTTTACAGCGGTATGATTGAGGCAGGAATTCATTCGGTAATGGCTGGGCATATTATGATGCCGGCATATCAGAAATATTTTAATCCAAAGATGAAGGATGAAGATACCATGCCGGCTACTCTGAGTAAGGAATTGATTACCGATCTTTTGAAAGGAAAATTAGGATTTAACGGACTGGTCGTAACAGACGCCAGCCATATGGTAGGGTTGACTGCGATGATGAAACGTCGTGATATTCTTCCAGCCGCAATTGCTGCCGGCTGTGATCTGTTCCTTTTCTACAACGACCCGGAAGAAGATCTCGCTTACATGATGGAGGGTTATCAGAACGGTACTATTACAGAAGAACGTTTACAGGATGCACTCATGCGTATACTTGGCATAAAAGCATATCTTGGACTTCACAAAAAAGAGAAAAAGGATATTGTTCCACCAAGAGAGGGCTTAAAGGTTATTGGCTCTGAAGAATTTAAAAATGTAGCAAAGGAAGTTTCTGATAAAGCAATTACACTGGTTAAGAATAAAGAAAACCTTATTCCAATTTCACCAAAAAAGGACAGAAGAATTCTCCTTATTCCACAGGAAACCAAGAATGCAATGCCTTTTCATAAAGCAGATGATAGTAAGAAAAGCAGCTGTGAATATCTAAAGGAGAAGCTGGAAGCAGAAGGCTTTCAGGTCGAAATTTATCAATCCGTCATGGACGAGATTGCAAAACTATCACCGGCAGAAGCAAGTAAGAGGATGACGAGTATGTATGCAGCCAAAGCACCGATTACCGCTATAACAGATAAATATGATTTGATCATCCAGGTAGCATTTGTTATGAATATGTTTGGTACAGTGAATCGAATTGGATGGAAGATGAGCAAAGGAACACCAGATATTCCATGGTATGTACATGAGGTACCTACCATTTTTATATCACTCAGCTGTCCATTCCATCTGGCAGATGTTCCTCAGGTAAAAACCTATATTAATACGTATGATAAAAATGAGCATACCTTGGATGCTCTAATAGAAAAATTAGTAGGACGTTCTGAATTCAAAGGCGTTGATCCGGTTGATTCCTTCTGTGGTTTGCCGGATACACGGTGGTAGAAACTAACACACAAAAGCTTGAGCTATGAAGGAGCAATGAAATGGGATATTTTGATTTTAGGAAGGATAAGGAATATTTGATTTGCATAGACAGTGATGGATGTGCTATGGATACCATGGATGTAAAGCATACCAGGTGCTTTGGCCCTGAGTGGATTAAAACCTTTGAGCTTAAAAAATATGAGACAGAAGCCTTGGAATACTGGAACAAGTTAAACCTTTATTCCGGAACCAGAGGAATAAACCGTTTTAAAGGACTTGCCCTGTGTCTTCAGGAAATGGAGAGAAGAGGTGAGGCTATTGATGGACTTGAAGGCTTTGTTCGCTGGACAGAGGAAACCAAAGAATTGTCCAATCCGGCTTTGCTAACAGAATGCCAGAAAGTTAGAAACCATTGCATGGAACTGGCTCTTCTATGGAGCATCCACGTAAATCTATCTATTACAGAATTGCCCAAGGTAGATAAGCCATTTCCTAATGTAAAAGTGGCTATGGAGGAAATGGTAAAATGCGCGGACCTTGCTGTCGTATCCTCAGCGAATGGTCAGGCTGTTCGGGAAGAATGGAGCAAGCATGATCTAAAAAGATATACAAAAATATTATTAAGTCAGGAAGCAGGATCAAAAACATTTTGTATCTCAGAATTATTAAATAAAGGGTATGCTCCAGATAAGGTCTGTATGGTGGGAGACGCTCCGGGAGACCGTGATGCCGCCCTTGCCAATCATGTTTGGTTCTATCCAATCGTGGTACGTAAGGAAGCGGAAAGCTGGCAAAAACTAAAGGAAGAAGCATGTGTAAGACTAGTATCAGGTAAGTTTGATGAAGCATATCAAAGAGAACTACTTGTAGCTTTTAATGAAGCACTGGGAATATAACTGACTGAAGTTATCCATCCTGAAGATAGGAGATTATTTTATGGAGCAGAACAAAGCATCAACACAGGAATATCAAGGCAATGACAGATTACTACTGGGTATGGTTATGGGCGTTATTACTTTCTGGCTTTTTGCCCAGACAACGTTAAATATTGCGCCAACCATGCGTACAGATTTGGGTATTGATGTGAATACCAGCAATATTGCTGTCAGTATAACTGCTCTATTCTCTGGTATTTTTATCGTTGTAATTGGAAGTTTTGGTGACAGATTCGGTCGTGTTAAGACCACAAAGTTTGGGCTCATTTTAAGCATCATAGGTTCAATCCTGATTGCTGCTTCACCGAAAGGAACCGCTACCTTTTTGATGACAGGCCGTATTATCCAGGGCCTGTCTGCGGCTTGTATTATGCCTAACACCTTGGCATTGATTAAGGCTTACTATCATGGTGCCGCACGGCAGAGAGCTGTTAGCTTCTGGTCCATTGGTTCCTGGGGGGGATCTGGTCTTTGCTCACTTTTCGGCGGAATTCTCGCATCGACAATTGGATGGCGCTGGATATTCTGGATTTCTATTATAGTAGCAATAGGTAGCTTTTACCTGATCAGCGGAACACCCGAAAGAAAAAATCCAAAAAGTAATAAGAATAAGGGTTTTGACTTTATTGGCGTTCTAACTTTCATGATCGGAATGGTTGCAATCAATATCGTAATTGGTCAAGGGGCTGGAATAGGCTGGTCAAGCCCTGTTATATTAGGTCTTGCGGCACTGGCAGTGATCGCACTCTTCACATTTATCATGGTTGGAAAAAGAAAAGAAAACAGCTTTATTGACTTTAATTTATTTAAAAACAAAACATATAGTGGAGCCACGATTTCCAATTTTTTGCTCAATGGAGCCGCTGGTACTTTACTAGTTACTATATCATTGGTTCAAATGGGAGCAGGGTTGACGTCATTTCAGGCAGGATTGTTAACACTAGGGTATTTGATTGCTATTCTGATGACAATCAGAGTAGGTGAGAAACTGCTGCAAAGGTGGGGTGCCCGCAAGCCAATGGTTTTAGGCTGTATGATTACCGGTATTGGAATTTTGATGAATGCATTTACCTTTGTATTAGCTGGACAATATATGGTAATCGCTGTGATAGGTTTTACTCTCTTTGGAATTGGCTTAGGTTTCTATGCAACACCGTCTACTGATGCTGCCTTATCCACAGTTCCGGCAGAAAAAGCTGGTTCAGCCTCAGGAATTTATAAAATGGCATCTTCCCTGGGCACCGCCTTTGGTGTGGCTATTTCAGCAGCAATATTCACTGGGCTTAGTAACAACAGTGTTCATTTTGCTGCTGAGGGTCTTTACTGGGGACGTGTTGATAATGTCGACATCCGTTATGCCGCTGGGATTGCGTTACTATTTAATCTCGTCATGGTGCTTGTAGCCATTGTTTCTATTTTGATGACTGTTCCAACTGGAAAATCGGAAACCACAGAATAAAAGTTGAAATAAATGTCACATTTGTCGAATTTAATCATATTATAGTAAAAGAGCATAAAGAAGCGATGTTTATGTTTTTTCAGTTTCATCTCAGTTAATCCTGGTGGAACATCTACCATTTTTCTAATGGGGTTAATTGGTGGAAACTTTATTAAAATATGCAAATGTTCGGAATCATGTTCTAATATGAAAAAAGATACTACGATGAATGATCAAATTTCTGATTCGAAAAATACGCTTGAATCCGGCAAAAAAAGAATTAGCGCAAGAAAGATTACAATTTATGCGGATGGTCAAACAAAAGAAGAGGACTTAAGCAATCAATTTCAATCATAATGATAGATATAAAATATTTTCTTTAATGAGACGCTAAGGATGTCTTTTCAGTCAACTAAAATCTCGCCCCCGATATGTGAATAAAGTAACATATCGGGGGCGATTCATTTTATACTATCCTTATAGAATGTATAAAATTTATAGAGACGTGGTGAGAATAATTGATCAAATGATAACTTAAATACCTTCTCTTTACAAGTTGCAAAAGAGTCGAAGTTTGGTGCATTTGCACAATGAAAAAGAAAAGTTACAAGAGAAAGTATACAAATAGTTAAAAAAGTGCTTGCTTAGGTAGAAATATTACATATACATCCTTGATAAATAACAATATAATTAAAGTGCACATTGGGGAAAGAGGTATACATATGAAAACAAGGAAATTTTTTACAACTTTTTTCGCTGTCGTGCTCATGTTGCTGTTGATGACAGCATGCGGTAAGAATGAGAATAGCAGCGAGCTGTCGGAGGAAGCACTGGGGATATGCGGCAGTTGGGCATATATACACGATAAAGAGACGGCGGTAGCAGTATTTCGTGAAAATGGTACCGCACAGTATGAAGACAAGGACTATTCCTTTGAATGTGACAGCCAGTTTATTAAGCTAAAGGATACAGAGGGTGAGACAATACAGCTTCGCTATACACTTGATGACGAGGGGATGTACCTCTATAAGAATACTACATATACTTTTTCTGGAGAGGGTAAGCCTGACGGTCTAGTAGGTGAATGGTCATGCGCAGAAAAAAACTGGACTCTCGCTTTTACAGATGCAGGTACATTTTTAGAGGATGGCTATTTTCCCGGCGACTATACAGTAGATGATGAGAATTCAACCTTTAAGCTTGCTTACCAAGATCAATTTGAAGATACAGTGTGTTATTTTCAGTTAGAAGAGAATATGCTACATATTGGATATCCGTGGCGCATGGTTAAAATGAGCACCAAATAACAAGGATGGGAATGTGATTTGAACGTCACATTTACATAAAACAAAAAATATTTTAAAGGAGGATTATAATGAAAAAAGTATTAGCTTTACTGTTGGCTATGGGGATGGTAGTATCTCTCGTTGCCTGCGGAAACTCTGCTACAAGCAGCAAACCTGCTGAAAACACAGCTGCTGAAAGTGTAGCTACTGTTGAAAGCAAACCTGCTGAAAGCGTAGCTGTAACTGAGCCTGTCGATATCACCATGTGGTGTATTGCTACAGAGAGTGATTCTAATCGTCATTCTTATGAAGCTGCCATCGATGATTTCAAGACAGCTCATCCTGAAGTCAACTTTACTTGGGAAGCTACATCAAATCAGGAATACAAGACAAAGATAAAGGCTGCAGCTGCAGCAAATGAAATGCCGGATATCTTCTTCACATGGGGCGGCGGTTTCCTTGGTGAGTTGGTAGGTAGTGACCGTGTATATTGTTTAGATGAAGCTTATACTAAGTATGCTGCTGAATTCCCTAAAGAAAACTTGATTAATCACACATTTGACGGAAAACTTTATGCAGCTCCTACTACTTTCAATATTGTAGTTATGTACTGTAACATGGATTTGCTTAAAGAAGCTGGCTACGATAAGGTTCCCGGTACTTATGACGAACTGATGGCTTGCTGTGATGCTTTAGTTGAAAAGGAAATCATTCCTTTTGGCTGTTCAGGTAAAGAGACATGGTGTGTAACCGAATATCTAGAATCCATGATTGAAAAGAGTACCGGTGCTGCTACATTGTCAGATATGTATAATGGCAAGACTTCATGGAATAATGAAGACGTTAATCAAGCAGTTGCTAAATTCCAGGATATGATCAGCAAGAATTATTTTGATCCTGCTGGAATAGCACTTGATCATAATGAAGTTAAGAATGGCTTCCTGCAAGGAAAATATGCTTTCTATATCAATGGATCATGGATTTGTGCTGATGTTAAGAATGCTGGTATCGAGGGTCATGTTCAGATCGCTGAGTTCCCCGTTATCAATTCTGCTAATTCTCAATTAGGCGAGCTCATTGGTGGAGCAAATGATTCACTTGCTGTTGCTGCTAGCTCTAAGAATGCTGCACTGGCTGCTGAATATGCAATGGAACTTTCAAGAAGCATCTGCCACTATGGTTATTATGATGGAAACGGACTTCCTGCATGGGATTATGATTATGACCTTTCTAAGATCAATCCTTTGACTGTAACTGTAGGAGAAATCGTTAAAAATGCAAAAGGTATTGTATTGTTTGGTGATACCTTCTTAAAAGCTGATAATGCAAACACCTATCTTGATTATGTAGGCCAGATTTACGCTTCTGCAATTGATGGTAAAGGTTTTGCTGAAGGTCTTAATAATGATTTGGACTACAGTAAGTAATTTTTTTAAGAGGTTGAGAGTTATTAGGTTCTGATACAAAAAGGAAAGCGGTTCCCAAGGATTGTCTGGATCAAAGTCATCTGGGGACCGCTTTTTAATCTAGTCAGGAAGGATTTAAGATGACAAAATTATACAGTAACAAACTAACTATTATACTGTTTCTTTTTCCTGCGCTGCTTCTTTTTTTGGGGATACTTGTTGCACCAATATTTTTGTCGGGTTTTTTCAGTTTATTTAATTGGAACGGCTTTGGAGCAAAGACGTTTATTGGATTAGAAAATTATAGAGAACTGTTTACCAGCAACTCCATAAGCTTTATAAAAGCACTGTGTAACTCTTTACTGCTTGCTCTATTTTCAGTGGTAATTCAGTTGCCTCTTGCACTGGGTCTTGCACT